>CAZPIR010000059.1:6110-12239 GCA_964586085.1 uncultured Anaerolineaceae bacterium
GCGCCAGCAAACAGCACAGTGCGTGTGTACGAAGCCGGCAAGTTGATTGGCGAAACACGTGCAGATGCGAATGGGAATTACTCGCTTACACTTGCGAACCTAGCCACCGGCGCGCACTCACTCATCGCCAGCATCGAGTTGAATGGCGCACGCATCGAATCGAATACGTTGAACGCAAATGTGAATGCGGCAGTCGCAGTCATCCCACCCACCATCGCGCCAACCGCGACTGCAATGCAACCGACAGCAACCCAGGTTCCGCCCACGGCCACACGCATCCCACCAACAGCGACCCAGGTTCCGCCCACGGCCACATCGGCGCCGAGCGCGACGCCCACGCTTGCCGCCGGCACAACGCAACGTCGCGGCAAGGACAATGCGGAGATGGTTTACGTGCCGGCAAGTGAATTTGGTATGGGCGATCCGGCAAAAACAATTTTTCTGAATGCGTTTTGGCTGGACAAGTCCGAAGTGACGAATGAACAATTTCAACAATTTGTGGACGCGACCGCTTACAAGACGGACGCAGAAAAACAAGGTTGGGGATTCGAGTTCGTCAATGGCAAATGGGAACAGGTGCGCGGAATTTTTTGGCGATCACCGCGCGGCAATGCAAGCACGCTTGCCGACAAACAAAAACATCCGGTCGTCCTGGTGAGTTGGAACGATGCGACAGCGTACTGCACCTGGGCGGGCAAACGTTTGCCAACCGAAGCCGAGTGGGAAAAATCGGCGCGCGGCACGGACGGGCGCGCCTTCCCCTGGGGCAATGCCTGGGATGGCACCAAGCTCAATTTCTGCGACACGAATTGCGCGTTCGCGTGGAAGGATGCCGGCGCGAACGATCAGCACGCCGAGACCGCGCCGGTCGGATCGTTCCCGCAGAGCACGAGCACGTACGGCGCGAATGATCTCGCCGGCAATGTGTGGGAGTGGACGGCGGACTGGTTCGATGCCGAGTACTATAAAACCATGCCGACGCGCAATCCCACCGGTCCTGTCTCAGGTCAATTGAAAATTTTGCGCGGCGGCGCATGGAGCATTGATCAAACGTACACGCGCAACATCAATCGCTTTATGGCGGTCCCCGAATATCGCGAGCGCAGTGTGGGCGTGCGATGCGCGCAGTAAAATGAGAATAAAAAAATTGCTCCAGGTCAACCAAGAGACCGGGAGCAATTTTTATTCTCGAATTTATTGAACCGTGATACGCTCGAACACGCGCCGGGGATTGCCGTCTAGATCTTCGATGATGAAACCGACGACATATTCGCCCGCCGCCGCATCCAGGTCGCGCCAACGAAACGGCTGTTCGCCAAACGTCAGCGTGCCGCCACGCTGGGTCGAATCCTTGACAGGGTTGCCGCGCGCATCCAGGTCAATCCATTTTTCGAGTATGGTGAATGTATCGCCGGGCTTGGTTGTGATTTCACGCGGCGCACCAGAATTGTCATTCGTAAAACCGTACACCTGACGCAAAATCTTGTCGCGGAAATACAATCGCGCCGGACGCGAGCCACTGCCATCGGCAAACGTGTAAATGCCTTCGACCGTGTACACGGCATCAGTTGCCGATGCGCCATACGTTTCCGGTGTGAACAACGCGGGCACGGATTTCTTGCCATCATTGATCGCAAACACGATGGGTTCCCACGCGAACTTGACGGTGAACCTACCGCTCGCGGGCCACACCGGATAATACACTCCATTCACATCGCGTGTTTGACTGCTCTGTAAATAATCTTCGTCCGCCGCGTTGATCGAGTTGGCGGTCTTGTCATAATAACCCACAAACAATTTGACATAGCCAACATTCGCGCCATCCACCTCGGCGCTGAACGTCACGCTTTTGGCGCGCGCAACCGATCTCGCAGACAAGGTGAGCGGCGAGACCTGGATGCCACCCACTACCGGCGCGGTGATGGTCGCCCCGCGCGAAGGTACCGCGACACTCCCGGTCGTTTGTGTGAAACGACGTCCCGTGTACAGGTACGCGAGAAAATCATCCCACAGCGATTCGTTCGCAAACCGATTCGCAATTGCCGTGTACGATTCCGCGCCGGTCACCGGGCTACGATAGAGTTGCGAATTGGGAAAATAAATCGCGATGCCAGTCGAGCCGGGTTTACCGGGTCCGTGCTTTTCGGCAACGACGGTAGTCTTGAGCGCGGCTTGGACTTGTTGCGCGGCGGTTGCCACCGCGCTGTTCGAGTTCGAGCGCATCAGCAATTCGAGCCAACTACCCAGGTCAATGTACGAGGGCGGCGCGGATTTGCCAAAGATGCTTGTGTACGATTGCGCGTAACTGCGCGCTTGCGCAATGGCTTTGGGATCGGCTTGTTGCAGAGCGAATGACAAGTTGTTCAAACTCTTGTTCAAGTTGGCAAACGCTTGCAAATCAACCGCTGTCAAGGTCACGTCTTCGCTCATCTCACGCGCAACGCTGTTCGCACTCGGCACGCTCGCCGAACCAAAGAGACCACCCAAGGTTGAACCGCGACTGACAAACTCGGCGCGGGCTTGGTCGTCCACAATGCGTTGGTCGTTGTCAATGTACGTCTTGACAATTGCACGCGCAAGTTCCGCGCCGGTCATGTCCGGGTTCGCAGTAAGCGCGTCCAAAAAGCCGGTGTATGCCCAACCCAACGCCGGCTCAGTTTCTTCTGAAGCGACCGCGTAACGTCCATGCGGCGCGAGCGCAGTCATCACTTCCATCTGGCTCATCAAACACGCATCCATCCCGATCAGCTCGAATTTGTCCACGCCGGTTTGCGTGCGAATCGTGCCGAGTGCCTGATCAATATCGTTAAGGTACATCAGGTTGCCGATGCTCGACGCCAACGGCACGCCGCGATTCGTCAGCGCGCCGGTTGTCACCGCGGGGTCGCTCCACCCGCCGGGCCAACCCATCCCGTGGTCGGACAGGATAAGCACATACTTGTCAGACGGATACGTTTTGATTGCCCACGTCACGAAATCAATGAGCGTTTTGGCATCCGCCATATTAACCTGCCCCAAATCGCCCACCTGTTGTGAGCGAACGGTATGCAAGTCGGCGTCGCGCGTGACGTAAAAACGTTTTGCACTTGACCACTCGCGTGGTGTTTGGCGACTGCGATATCGGTCAATCTGTGCAACAATCCGCACCCGGTCGGTTGAGCCAGTCCGCTCGGCTTCGTTCAAATCCGTGAAAATATCGTGATCGAGCACCTGATCTTTGGCATCCTGATAAAGCAGGACGAGCCATTTCGCCCCGTTCGGCGAAACGGCGGGCGCGTTCGAGGTGCGCGTGGGACTGCTTGGCGTGCGCGTCGGCGCAATGGTCGTACGCGTTGCGCCGACCGGCGTGACCGCCGCGACAGCCGCTTCAGTTGGCACGAGCGTGGCGTACGCCGCATCGTCCACACCCAAATCGGGGGCAAGAACGAAAAACGCGATGCCGATGCAACATACGATCAACGCCAAGCCAATCAAAACCGGCAAGGGCAAACGTAAAAGGAGCGCGATAATGTCGCCGGGCGGCAGTTGCGGAGTGGGTCCACCATCGCCGCCACCGCCAAAACCGCCACCGCCGGAACGACCGGAATCATCGCGCCCGCGCCGGCTGGGCGCATCGGCACGCTCACGAGGACCGCCATCGCTCGATCGGCGGCGCGTAACCTCAACCGTTTCACGATCGTCTTTGGCGAACAAAACAGGCACAGGTGCCGCGACTGGCGACGGCACAAGCCGCACCAACGATTGAGCCATCGCACACAAATCCATGAACAGAAGATTTTTTTTCATATTGACGTATCCTCAAAAACGCACTACTCGAACTAACGCGTCGTCAACTCATCGCGCACATCGCGTTCGATCAACTCACGCGCGCGTTCGCTCGGCGAGCCGAACCCGCCGCCGCCCGCCGTTTCGATGGTGACGATCTCGCGCGCATCGTCGAGATGAATCACACCCGTGCTTGATGTGATTTCTTCGCGCGATAAATCTTTGCCGTTCCAAATGATGCGTGTGCGTTTCCCCGGTTCGCCGCCAACCAATCATTCCGGCGGAACCACTTGGCGATGGGGCAACAACATCACGAACAACGAGCCATCGTAACTCGGCAAGCGCGAAATCGTAACGCGCTGACCCAGCCCACCGCGGTGTTTGCCCGCGCCGCCAGAATTCGGCACGAGTTCTTTTTCGTGCACGAGCACCGGCACGGCAACCTCGAATAGTTCGGTCGGCACGTTCGACGCACTGCTCGGAAAAATCGTGGACGATGCGCCATCGCCGTGTGCGTTACCGCCCAGACCACCCGCGTTAAACAACCACGCGTTGAACGTGGACTCGTCTTTCGCGATGCCGTACACCTTATAGCCGGTCATCAATCCACCCGATGCCATCACCTGATTTGGCACAACCTGGGACAGCGCACCAAAAATCAACGGCGCGAGATACCAACCGGTGCGCGTGCGATTCGTCACCGAGGCGGGCGGCTTGCAATTGACAACGCTTCCCTCCGGTGCAATGACATGAATCGGTTTGTAGCAACCTGAATTGCTCGGCACGTCCGGCAAGAGCGCGCATTTCAACGAGTACGCCGAATGCGCGAGCGTGTACGTCAGCGTGCAGTTGATGCCGCCGCGCGGATGTTGCGGCGCGCATCCGGTGTAATCCACCGTGATTTCATCGCCGTGAACTTTGATTGCGACTTGAAGCGGAAGCGGTCCATCAAGTTCATCGAACGTGAGCGCGCACGAGTACGTGCCATCGGGCACGGCACGAATCGCGTCGCGCATTGCGGCTTCGGAGCGCGCGTGAATTTCGTCGGCGATGCCATCGAGCGAATCCAGGTTGTACTCTTCGAGCAGAGCCAACGCTTTTGCCGCGCCGACCTGCGCCGCGCTCACTTGCGCGTGAATGTCGCCGATCACCATGTCGGGCACACGCACATTCGCGCGCACAAAATCGAGCACGGCATCAATCGGTTTGCCATCGGCATACAAGCGCGTCGGCGGAATGAACAGCCCTTCCTCGTACACTTCGCGCACCGCGTTCGAGTCGAGCGCGCCGCCAATGTCCGCCATGTGTCCGATGCTTCCGGCAAATCCGACGCGCTTGCCGTTGCGAAAGAACGGCAGAATCACCGCAATGTCCGGCTGATGTCCCGCGCACAACCAGGGATCGTTCGTGATGTAAATGTCGCCGGGGCGAATGCCCGCCTCGCCGTACTTTTCGATGAAATGTTTGGTGACGTGCGGCAAGGTTTGATTGAACACCGGCATACTGCGCGTCGCGTGCGCCAAGCCGCGTCCCTGGCTGTCGAGCAGTTCGCAACCAAAATCATTCGCCGCGCCAATCACGGTCGAGAACGAGGTGCGCAACATCGTCACCGCCATCTCATCCACGAGCGAGATGAGGCGGCTCCATAAAATTTCGAGAGTAAGTGAATCGAACATAGTTTCCTTGTTTGGTGGTTGGATAGTTTGCTAGTTGGCTAACCAACTAACCAACTAACCAACTATTTAACTTTGATGATTAGATTTAATTTCTCATCCACGACCAACGTCATCTCCGGCGGCACAATCGCCGTGGACTCGCGCTCTTCGATGATCGCGGGACCGTTCACGCGCATTCCTGGGATCATCTTGTAACGATCGTACACCGGCGTGACGATGAACCCAGCTTTGCCAAAGTACGCGCGTCGCTCGCCACGTTGCGCCGTACTCGCATCGCCGTTGTGTGTGATCGCGGTTTGCATCGGCGGACGCGGACCGGAAACCGTGACGCGCCAACTCAAAAATTCGAGCGAACGAATTTGCGGCAAGTGTCCGTAACGTTGTTCATACAACTCCATAAATTTTTCAGCGACCTGGGATTTGTGATCGCCGCGCAAAGTTTCGCGTGGAAGCGCGACGGTCAATTCGTGCAATTGCCCGACAAAACGTCCGTCCGCACTGCGCTCGACCGTGATGACCTCGCGCACACCGGCTTCGGCGAGAAACGCTTCGCCCTTGCTTTGCAAATCGGTGAGGATGTGTTCGACCTCGGCGAGGTCAACGCGATCCCAGCGCGTCGGGAAGGATTGCACCAACTCGAACGAAAGCGGCGCGACACCCATCTCCCGCGCGTCAGTTGCTTGGTTCA
>CAZPIR010000060.1:0-12169 GCA_964586085.1 uncultured Anaerolineaceae bacterium
TGAACGAGAGGACGACAAGCGAAATCGCAATGCCGGGAAAGACCGCCATCCACCACGCTTGACGCAAGTACGGTTGCGCAACGTTCAACATCCCGCCCCAGGAAATCAAGTTCGCATCGCCCAAGCCGAAAAACGAAAGCGATGCTTCGAGCAAAATCGCGGACGCGATGTCGAGCGAGCCGGTGACGATGACCGGCGCAAGCGCGTTCGGCAAAATTTCGCGGACGATGATGCGGAGCGAACCCATCCCGGAGAGTCGCGCGGCTTCGACGAAAGTCGCCTCACGCAAGCTTAAAATTTGCGCGCGCACGAGTCGCGCGATTTGAGGCCACGAAAGAATCGCGAGGACGACGATCACTTTGAACACGCCGCCGCCGAAAAACGCGACGATGACAAGCGCGAGGACGAAACGCGGCAAGGTTTGGAAAAATTCGCTGAGCCGCATCAACACGCCATCCACCCAGCCGCCGAAAAATCCGGCGAGCGAGCCGATGACAATTCCCAGGATGCTCGCGCTGAGCGCAGCGGAGATGCCAACCGCGAGCGACACGCGCGCGCCGAAAATCAACTCGGACAAAATGTCGCGTCCCAAGTGATCGGAGCCGAGCGTAAAGCCTTTGTTGCCCGGCGAGAGTAACGCATCCGCGCCGCCCTTGAATGGATCACGCGGCGCAAATGTCGGCGCGAAAATCGCAAGCACGAGAAAAATAATGACGAGACTGAACGCGAGAATGGTACGCAAGTTGGACATCATTACCTCGTGTACCGCACGCGCGGGTCGAGCGCCGCGTACGCGAGATCGGTGAGCAGGTTGGCAAGGACAACGGTGAACGAGACGAGCAGTAAAATGCCGGTCATCACCGGGTAATCGCGCTTGGTCAGCGAGTCGAACAGCAAACGTCCGATGCCAGGCCACGAGAACACGGTTTCGATCAATGCAGAACCGGCAATGAGCAAACCGACATTGTAACCGATGACAGTCACAATCGGCAAAGCCGCGTTACGCAAAACGTGCGCGGTCAACACACGCCACTCGCTCAACCCTTTGGCACGCGCGCCCAAAACAAAATCGGCGTTCAACACGTCAAGCATCGCCGAGCGCGTAATGCGCGAGAACAAGGCGATGAAACGCACCGAGAGCGCCATCGTCGGCAAAATCAAATAAGGCAACGTTTCGAGGAATGCATTCATGCCGGTCGCAACCGAGCGCGGCGAGCGAATACCTTGCGAGGGAAGCCAACCCAGGATCACGGCAAAGACAATAATTAAAATTTGTCCGAGCCAAAAATCGGGAACCGAATAACCGACGAGCGCACCCAGTTGCGCGATCCAATCGGCCAGTTTTCCGCGTCCGCGCGCGGCAATGACGCCAAGCGACACGCCGATCATCAACGCAAACACGAGCGCGGTCAACATCAATTCGAGTGTCGCGCCGATGCGATTGCCAATCAATTCGGCGACCGAGGAACGATTCGCGAACGAAAATCCCAGGTTGCCGCGCGCGAGTTGCCCCAGGTACAAGACGAGTCGTTCTTGCACCGGGCGATCCAAGCCGTACTCGGCGCGCACCTGGCGCACGTACTCTTCGGGCGCGGGGTAATCGCCGACGAGCAAGGTCACCGGGTCGCCGGGCGCAAGTTGAATCAAAACAAAATTGACAATGACGACACCGAGCAAAAGCGGAATCGCTTGCGCGATGCGTTTAAGAATATAGAGCCACATGGTTAGATTCACGTAGGGGCGCAGCATACTGCGCCCCTACAACAACAAACATTACTTGGAAAGCCAGACGAGATCAAAACGATCACGCGATTCGATAGCACCGAACACGCCGTTCAATTTCTTGCTGGCAAAGTCCACGCCTTCGTCGTCGAACAAAACGAGACTAGGCAGGTCGGTCGCGAGAAGCGCTTGCACGTCTTTGTAGACCGTGCCGCGATCTTTTTGCGCGGGCGTGGTCGCCGCTTTGGTCAACAGTTCATCCACCTTGGGGTTCGTGTAACCGGTCTGGTTCGTGAACTGCGCCTTGGTCGCCGTCGTCACGTACAGACGATGATAACCAATCGCCGGGTCGCCGGACGAGACGAACGATTGCAGAGTGAGATCGAATTCCCAATCGGTGAACACTTTTTGAATCATCACCGAACGTTCGAGCGACTGGACATCCACATTGAAACCAATGTCCTTGAGATTTTCTTTGATGATTTGCGCGGCAGTCACGTGCGGTCCGCGCGCCGTGTCCACGATCAAACGCAATGTGCCACGCGAACCATCCGCGCCGGCAGTCACGCCAGCCGCATCGAGCGTGCTCTTGGCTTTGGCAACGTTGAGCGGATAGAGCTTGTCGTACGCGGCGTCGGCGTTCATCAACCATTTGAAGCCATCGCCGAGCGGACCGTAACCGATACGCGCGATGCCATTCATCGCTTGGTCAACGAGACGTTTGCGATCCACAACCATCGCAATCGCTTGGCGAGCTTCTTTGGTTGCGAGCGCTTTCGAGCGCGTGTTGAACATCATAAACTCAATCGCGGGCGCGCCTTGCCCACGCTTGACGATGTACTTGCCGCTCGATTCCATGCGCTTGACATCGGTCTTGGGGAAGTAGAAATCAACGACGTAATCCACTTCGCCGGTTTCGAGTGCGGTCGCGCGGTTCGCGGCTTGGGGAATGACCTGGTAAACCAGACCATCAAGGTAGGGCAGACCTTTTTCGAAATAATTTTCGTTGCGAACGAGTTTGATCGTGCTACCCTTGTTCCATTCCGAGAACTTGAAGGGACCTGTGCCCACCGGTTTCAGGTTCGCCGGATTCTTGGTCGCATCGCCCTGACCATCGTACAAGTGCTTGGGCAGGATGGGCGCTTCGAACACGGTTTGCTGAATGAGGAACGGCGCGTACGGATCGTTCAACGTGAACACGACGGTTTGCGCGTCGGTCGCTTCGATGGATTTGATGCGCGCGGCGAGGTTGCGCGTGCGCGGGTGCAGTTTCAACAACACTTCGTCGTACGAGTACTTGACATCGGCACTCGTGAAGGGCTTGCCATCGTGCCACGTCACACCGGTGCGGAGTTTGAACGTGTAGACTTTGCCATCCGCCGAGATCGTCCACGAGTCGGCGAGTTGCGGCTTGGGTTCCCAGTTCGGGTCGAGCCAGACCAAGCCGTTGAAAATTTTCGATCCCACGTCGCCGATGTTGTAACTCGTCGTGAGCGCGGGATTCAATTGATCGGGATCGGAATCGGTCGCGATGACAGCGATGCCACCACGAACCGGTTGCGCCCCGGCGGCGGTCGGTGCGACGGTCGGGGCTGGAGCTTTGGTCGGCTCCGGCGCTTTGGTTGCGGCGGGCGCAGTCGTTGCCGCCGGTGCGGTGGTTGCGGCAGGTGCGGGTGCCTTGGTCGGTTCCGGCGCTTTGGTCGGAATCGGCGCCGCCGTGGGTGCGGGGGCTTTGGTCGGCTCCGGCGTTGGAGACGCGCAACCCACAGCAACCACTACGAGCACCATCAACAAAACCAGACGAAACAAACGAGACATGTTCTCCTCCTGTGAGAAATTTCGTGAGCATTATACACGCGCAATCCGATTCGTCAATTGGATTGCAATTTAATCGCGCAGAGCATAATCGCCATATTCATCAACCGCGTCCACCATCGCCAAAATATTTTCCGGCGGCACATCGTTCATGATCGTGTGTACCGCCGCGAGCATGTAACCGCCACTCTGCCCCAGCACCTGGATGACACGCCGCACTTCCTCACGCACTTGCGCGGGTGTGCCAAACGGCAGAACGCGATGCGTATCAATCGCACCGCAAAAAACCAGGTTCGCGCCGAAACGTTTTTTCAACTCGGCGAGATTCGCCATTTTGCCGGCGGACGTTTGAATCGGATTGAGAATGTCCACGCCGATTTCGACGAGATCATCCATCACATCGAAAATGTCACCATCCGAGTGAAAGAAAATTTTTGCGCGCGTGCGCTGTTGGATGAACGCGATCAACTCGGCGTGAACCGGCTTGAGCAAACGCCGATACATCGCCGGGGAAATCAACAGGCGGTCTTGCGTTCCCAGGTCGTCGCCGATTTTGATGATGTCGAGATTGTCGCCGCACTCGCGCAAAAAATTGTCTAGGTGAATTTTGAACAGGTCGAGCAATTTACGAAACAACGCAACGGCAAAATCCGGATTCGCGCCCAGGTTGACGAGAAACTTGTCCATGCCTTGCAGAGACATGGCACGCTCGAACGGAAAGACCAGCCACGGCGTGCCGATGATCGCGTACCGATTTTCGTCGGCGAGCGCTTGCGCTTGCGCGCGCACGTGCGCCACGCGGCTTGGGTCGTTCATGTTGGGCCACGCAAAGCGTTCCAGGTCGGCGAGCGTTTCGGCGTCGCCGAGCGGACGCGCACCCGGCATCCATTCGCCCGGTTCGAGCTCGATCATCACGTTGCCCCAATCGCCGACGTACGGTGCGCCCGGCACGCGATGGCGATTGCGCGCGTACGTTGTTTCGGCAAAGCGATCCAACACGCCGCGCGCATCGCTGTGCAATCGTTCGAGCACCGGCTCGTCAAGTGCGGCGGTGCCCAGTTCGTCCCAATCGTAGAGATAGTGTTCCTCGGCTTGAACGCCAAGAATTTTTTTGAGGCGGCGATACGCCGGCATTTTGATGCTTGTCGTGTTGCTCGTGCCAATGATAATTGGCACCCGATCAGGTTGTTCGTGATGAATGGTTGCGAGCACACGCTCGCGTGAGGTCAGGGTCATCGGTTTTCTCCACCCCTTGTCGCACTGACGGGGGTATGCTATAATCTCGCCATATCGTTCGGCATTCAAGGAGGAATTATGGCGACGAAAATTAGCACCAAACAGTACAAGCGCGTTGACCTGGTTGAAGTGAGCGGTCGTATAGATTCGAGCACCGCACCGCAACTCGATCAGGCATTAAACGCGGTAATCAAAGACGGACGCTTTCGCATCGTCGTGGATTTGTCCGAGACTGATTTTATGAGTAGCGCAGGCTTGCGCGCCTTGCTCGCCGCGCTCAAGCAAGTGCGTCGTTTCAATCGCGGAGACCTGCGCATCGCGGGCTTGTCCACCAAAGTCAAAAAGGCGTTCGAGCTTGCCGGCTTGCTCGATGTCTTTCAAGCGTTCGACAACCCGGTGGACGCGGTCGGCAGTTTCTAATTCGTGCAGAGTAATCACACGAACAGGCAGACAAGTGAACGATGCTTGTCTGCCTGTTTGTCTAACGATTGAGATTGTGGGGCGCAGCGCTGTGCGCCGGCTCGGGTCGCTTTTCGAGCGCGGGCATGAGCTTGAGGCGCGACTCTTTGACGCGCGCGGTCGTGTGCTTGATGAGCAAACTCCGTGTTTGGACATGCGCGAAACCAATCACGTCGAGCGCGCCGCGCAGACCACTTTCATAATCGCGCACGTTGCAATAAATCGGACGATGCGGTGTGGCGCGCAGTAACGCGAACGCACCCAGGACCAACGACTCGCCGTACTCTTCGGCTTGCGGATGCAACCAAAAACGCAACCAGTACGCGTCGGCACTGCGACGCACGCGGACCGCGCCGGCAATGTCGCCATCCACTTGAAGAATGTAACCCGCACCGCCGGCTTGATCCCACCAATCGCCCAGCTTGCCGCCCTGCCCTTGCGGCGACAACATACCTTCGGCGATTTGCACCGAGCGCGGCGCAAACTCGGCATACAAGCGAAGCAGGTTCCAACCATCACGCACGCGTTGGCGACGCAATGCCGGCGTCTGAGGTAAATCCGACGGCAGAGCATCGAGACGAAACACATCGTCGTGCGCATACGCGATAAAGCCGGCTTGGCGAAACACTTCTTCGACGCCGTTGCCGCTCGCCACCTGGGCGAACAGACGCTGTCCACCGCGACTGCCAATTTCTTTCGCGCACTCGGCGAGCAGACGATACCAAATCGAAACGACATCGCCGCCGCTGTCGAGCGCAGGCGAAATGAAAACGACATCCGCCTCGGGACGACCGCCGCGCGGACGCAGTTGCAAAAAGCCAAGCGGGCGCGCGCGTTCACTCGCAGACGAGTATTGGACAATCGTCTCCGCGCCGACCGCGCTGAACGGCAAATGCGCCGCGAGCACGGCTTGCATCGCCGAGTGAGGCCAGAGTACGGCGCGCTCCAAATCCAACTGCACCCCGCGCGCTTGCAATTGTTGCACCGCCATCAAATCGTTAAAAGAAAGCCAGCGTGACATTGCCAACATTTTACCGCAAGAGCTGGCGCGTGACAAGTAAGATTGGCAAAGATTTTGGGCAGGAACATTTCGATGAGCAAAAAATCAGGACCCGAATTTAACTCGCGCAAATATCAAGGACAACTCGAACGCGAATTGATCATTGGCGCAATTCTCATTTTCATCTTTGTCGGCGGCGGCTTGATTGCATTCTTTTGGGGCGGCAGTGCGTTTGTGACCGCGCTTGGTTGTTTCACGCTGGCGGGCGGGTTGATTGCGTGCTTGTGGTTGTTTTTCAAGGTACTCGAATGGATCGCGCGCGATCGATAAATTCACGATTGCAAAAACAGAGTGGCTGGGGTAAAATCCGCGCTACGAGGTGGAACGGTGCTTGACATTGTGAGTGTGCTGGAAAAAATCCAAACCTATCTTCCGCAAGCCGATCTGGCACGCATTCAACACGCGTACGATCTCGCCGCAAGCGCGCACGCCGGGCAAATGCGCTCGACCGGCGATCCGTACGTCACGCATTGCATCGAGGTGGCAAACATTCTCGCCGACCTGTATCTCGACGAGGATACGATCATTGCCGGCTTGCTTCACGATGTGCCCGAAGACACCCAGGTCACGCTCGAAACGATTCAAAAAGAATTTGGCGACATGGTTGCCAAGCGCGTGGATGGCGTAACCAAACTTTCCGAATTGCGCTTGGGCATGGGCGTGGAGCAAACCCAAGCCGAATCGCTCCGCAAAATGTTTCTCGCGATGGCGGAAGACCTGCGCATCGTCATCATCAAGCTCGCTGACCGCTTGCACAACATGCGCACCCTGTACGCACGTCCACCGGAAAAGCAACGCAAGATTGCGCGCGAGACGATGGAAATTTTTGCGCCGCTCGCGAATCGCGTGGGCATTTATCACATTCGCCGCGAGTTGGAAGACCTCTCGCTCCGTTACATTGACACGACCAAATTCGACGAGATCGAAAACCTGCTTGCCGACGACAAGGACGACCAGCAAGCGTACATCACCCAAGCCATCACGATTCTGCACGAACGTCTGCGCGAAGAAGGGCTTGACTCGGTTGAAATCAGTGGACGCCCCAAACACATCTATAGCATTTATAAAAAGATGGTGCGCAAGCGTCGCGACTTTAATCAGATTTACGACATCCGCGCGATTCGCATCATCGTCAAAGACATTCGCGAGTGCTATCTCGTCCTCGGTGTGGTGCACAGTTTGTGGACGCCGATTCCGGGCGAGTTTGACGATTACATCGCCAAGCCCAAAGACAACATGTACCAATCGTTGCACACCGCCGTGATTGGTCCCGCCGGCAAACCGCTCGAAGTGCAAATTCGCACAGCCGACATGCACGAGATTGCCGAGTTTGGTGTGGCGGCGCACTGGCGTTACAAAGAACCTGGGTCGAAACACAACACCGCGTTCGAAGAGAAAATCAACTGGATGCACCAGTTGATGGAGTGGAAGCAGGACATTGCCGACGCGCGCGTTTTTGTGGACTCGCTCAAGACCGACATTTTTCAAGACCAGGTGTACGTGTTCACGCCCAAAGGCGACATTATCGAAATGCCGGCCGGCGCGACGCCGATTGATTTTGCGTACCACGTTCACACCGAGGTCGGCAATCGTTGTCGCGGCGCCAAAGTAAACGGCAAAATCGTCCCGCTCGATTACCGACTCAAGACCGGCGAACGCATCGAAATTCTCGCGGCGAAAAAAGGCGCGCCCAGTCGCGATTGGCTCAATCCCAGTCTGGGTCTTGTGCGCACCGCGCGCGCACGCGAAAAAATTCGCAACTGGTTCAAACACCAAGAGCGCACCGAAGCGATTTCTGCCGGGCGTGAAATCCTGGAACGCGAATTGCGGCGCATCGGTTTCGATCTGCGCAACACCAATTACGAAGAAATCGCCAAGACGTTTAATTACAAAAACGTGGACGATTTTCTCGAAGCGCTCGGGCACGCCGACCTGAGCATCACGACGGTCAGCATCAAATTGCTCGAAGCCGAACGCGCCAAACATACGCCGCCGGTCGAAACCCTACCCACGACGCGACCGCCCATCAAAACACCGGAAACAAAAATCGCATTTGATGGCGTCGGCAATCTGTTGCACACGCTCGCGCACTGTTGCAATCCCCTGCCCGGCGATGACGTGATCGGCTTTATCACGCGCGGGCGCGGCATCACAATTCATCGCCGCGATTGCAAAAACATGCTGAACATGGACCTGGAACGCGAACGCTTTATCGCGGTGGATTGGCGCAAATCAGATAAAGCCGTGTATCCGGTCGGCGTGCAAATTCGCGCGTATGATCGCGCCGGCTTACTGCACGATATTTCCGGCGTCGTCGCCGAAAACAATGTGAGCATGAGTTCGGCAAATGTTGTCACGAGCAAAGATCACATCGCCAACATTTCCGCGACGTTGGAAATTTCCAGCGCCGACCAACTCACACGCATCCTCGCCAAAATTGATCGCGTGCCGAATGTGATTGAAGCGCGACGTGTGACGGGATAAGATAAACAAGGAAACAAAAAACAGGTAGACAAGCTTACACAACTTGTCTACCTATTTTTATTTACCAATCTACTTGCTCAATACCTGGCGTAGCGTTTCCTGATCGCTCCAGGGATACTCTGTCGTGCCAAAACACATCGAGCGTTCGTGTCCCTTACCGGCGACCAGAACTAGGTCACCTGGACGCGCGAGTTGAATCGCCAGCTCGATTGCCTTGGCGCGATCCTCGACGACAAAATAATCTTTGCAATCACGTCGCCCAACACGTTCCAAGCCCTCAACAATTTGCGCGTTGATCGCGGCAAGCGATTCGGTGCGCGGGTCTTCCGCCGTCACGATAATCTGGTCCGCCAATTTGCCGGCAACCTCGCCCATCATGGCGCGCTTTGCCACATCGCGCAAGCCCGCGCAACCAAAGACGACGATCACCTGCCCGTGAGTGATTTCGCGTGCCGTTTCGAGCGCGACACGCAATGCGTTGGGTGTGTGCGCGAAATCCACGAGTACCGTAAATGGTTGTCCGCGCTGAATCAACTCCATGCGACCTGGAACACCATGCACGCTCGCAACCCCTTCGCTTATCGCGTCGAACGGCACGCGCCGCGCGATGCCGATGCCGATTGCCGCGAGAATGTTCGACACGTTAAATTTCCCGATCAACGGTGATTCGATTGCCAATTCGCCGAACGGCGTCTCGACAACGAATTGCAAACCGTGTACCGAATGGACCACCTCACGCGCACAAATGCGACGGAGAACGGTGGACGAAAGACCGCTGGCTTCCGTCTTTCGTCCTTCGTCCTCCGTCATGTAAACAATTTGCTCATCCGCCGGAATTGCGCGCAAAAAATCAAATGTGCCGAGCGAGTTGTCGTCCGCGTTCAACACCGCAATTTTTGCCGTGCGCAATTTGCGATACGTCGTCGCAAGCGAGCGAAACAACATCGCCTTGGCGTCGCGATAATTTCCCCAGGTCTTGTGATAGTAGAGATGCTCATGCGTAATGTTCGTTACCGCCGCCACATCAAACTCAACCGCATCGAGTCGCCGTTGCGCGAGCCCTTCCGAGGTTGCTTCGATGACCGCGTAATCCATTTCCGCCTCAACCATCTGCGCGAGAAAATCCTGGACTGCGGACGCATCCGGCGTCGTTGTGTGAAAACCCGTGTCGAGTTCCTGCTCGCCAATCGTCGCGCCGACGGTTGTGATTGTGCCGACCATGTGACCGGCGGCGCGCAACATCGCGGCGGCAAGTGTGCAGGTCGTTGTCTTGCCATCCGTGCCGGTCACGCCAATGACACGCAATTTGCGCGAGGGAAAATCGTGCCACGCGGCGCAGAGATGGGCGAGCGCAGACCTGGCATTCTCAACGCGAATGATGGGGCAGTTGAGTGATTCGGTGATGGGCGATTCGGCAACAATCGCGACCGCACCGCGCGAAACAGCTTCGGGGATGAAACGTGTGCCATCCACGCTCACGCCGGGAATGGCGACAAAGAGCGCGCCGGGAATCACACGCCGCGAGTCCGCTGTGATCGCCGTGATGTCCAAGTCGGGCACGTTCGCAATTTGATACACATCAAGCGCGCGCACGAGTTTGACGAAAATCATTTCACGCCCCACTGTTCAATGTTCCACACATCGCCGGCAAACGGACTGGGCGCGAGACCCAGGACGCGCTCGCGCGCAACCCAGTATCGCTTGGGCGCCAGCAAGAACGCAGCGGGCGCATCGCTGATGAGTGCGCGATTGATTTCATCATTGATCGTCGCGCGCGCGTTTGCATCGCACGCATTCACGCGCAGTGAATCCTTGATGAGCGCATCCACACGCGCGCTCGCATACGAACCCAGGTTCAGCCCATTTCCTTTTTCGTTTTGATTCGCTTGCCAGTACCAATGCTGATCGGGGTCGAGCGGAATTTTGCGCACGAGCAACAGCAAATCGAAACGATGCTCGAACGCGCGCGTCACCCAACCGGGACGATCATCCAACTGCAAAACGACCTGGATGCCGACTGCCGCAAGTTGCTCTCGTAAACGAAACGCGAGCGCTTCGAGAATCGGGTGATCGGCTTCGGTCCACAATTCGAGACGCAAGGGCTTGCCGGCTTTGCGCGCAATGCCGTCCGCGCCAATCGCCCAACCGGCTTCGGTCAACATTTGCTTTGCCTTGTTCGCATCGAACACGTAACGCGGCAGGGTCGCCGATTGTGCCCAAAAATTCGGCAAGACCAACGCATCGAGCGCCCGACCTTGCCCACCCAGATCGTTGAGCAGAACAGTACGATCAATCGCATAGTTCAACGCCTGACGCACGCGCGCATCGTTCAAGCCAACCGTCTCGGTGTTGAAAATGACCATCACACTCTCGGACGAATCTAGGGCGTACCGTTGGGCGTCAGAAATATTTTTGATTGCGGCGAATTCAGTGGACGACCCGGGCATCAAATCAATTTGCTGATCCTTGAACGCGGCGCGCATGGCGGCAGAATCGGCGAACGTGCGAACAGTCACGCCCTCTAGTTTCGGCGCGCCGCGCCAATAATCCTGGTTGCGTTCAAGCACCAGACCACCCTCGTTCGTGCTTTTAACAAACCTGAACGGACCGGTGCCAATCATCTGCGCGGGAGTGAGGCGCGGAAAGTTGGTGCCGCGCGCAACCGCACGCGACAAAATCGGCATCGTGCCGATGCTCGTCAGCGCGGGACAATATCCTTCGCCAAAAATAATTTGCACGGTTTGCGGGTCGGGCGCACTCGCGCGCGGATTCGTGCCGAAATCGGTGAGCGGCGTACCGCGAAAATTTTGTGCGGCGAATGCGTTGATTGTCGCGACGACATCATCGGCAGTGAACGTATCGCCGTTGTGCCAGCGCACATTCTCGCGCAAACGAAACGTAAAGGTCGCGGCATCGCTCGAAACGGTGTACGTCGTGGCGAGTGATGGTTCGAGCGCGCCCGTCGCCGCGTTCGCCTGCAAGAGCGAATCGAACACGCTCTCTTGCACGATTGCCGGCATCACATTCATTTCGAGCGTCGCTTTGCCAACCACACCAATCGTCAGCGAACCGCCTACCGGAATAACCGGAGTGGCGGTCGGCACAATCGCCGTCGGCGCAGGTGGTTTGGAAACCTGGGTCGGTTGCGGGGTCGGCGTTTCTTCAACACGCGGAATGGTGATGGAAGCGCAAGCAGTGAGAAGCAGAGCAAGGGAAAAAAGGAAATAAGGGAAACGAGCAGATTTCCTCATTTCTTTGTTTCCTTGTTTTCCTTTATCGGTTTCACGTAACGCGCGTAATCCGTGCAAAGCAAATAGAGCGCGGGCACATCCTCTTCAATCGTCGGAAAACGACCGACCGCTGGATAGAACCGGTTGTCTCGCGCATCGTCAT
>CAZPIR010000061.1:0-12025 GCA_964586085.1 uncultured Anaerolineaceae bacterium
CGCATTTATTTCTGCCAAACGTAAATCATTGCGCCAACGCCCAACCACCTAACCACCCAACCACCCATCCGAGATTTAACCATGTGTCACATTTCTAAAATTCTATTTTTGACGGTCAGTCTCGTTTTTCTAACTGCTTGCCAGTCTGTGCAGACGACGACAACCACAAATGGCGCCGACACGTTTACCGGTTTTTTAATCGGTGAGACGGTTGAGGTTTCGTCCGAAGTCGGTGGGCGCATTGCGAGCGTCGCCGTGCGCGAAGGTGAGGTTGTGCAAGCCGGGCAAACTCTGCTCACGCTCGACGACGAGATGATCAAATTGCGAATCGAAATGGCGGAGGCGAATGTTGCCTCCGCGCAAGCTCAGGTCGCTTTGCTCCAAGTCGGCGCGCGTAACGAAGACATTCGTCGTGCTGAAGCGCGCGTCGAACAAGCCCGCGCCTCGCTCGTCACGGCAACCCAGGTACTCACCGACACGCTCGCGATTCGCGCGAATCCGCAAACCTTGTTGATCGCGCAAGCGCAAGCGCAACAACGCGCCCAGGTCGCGCAAGAGCAACTTGTTGCGTCCGCGCAACAAGCCGAGTCCGCCGACCTGGAACATGCTTTTTGGGAAGAGACGGTGCGCGGCATGTGGGCGGGCAACGATGTGCGCTTGCCGAATGGCACGGTCTTGCATTTCAACACGCCGACTCAGAAACTCGATTACGCGCAACGCGAGTGGTCGCGTGCGGGCACGGATGCGTGGCAAGCGTGGGGCGCGGTCACGCAAGCGCAAGCCAACCTCGATGGCGCGAATGCCGCGCTCAAAGATATTACGGAGCAAATCACGAACTCTGTCGCGCTTGATACGCGTGTGAATCTCGCACGCGCAAATCGTGATCGTACAAATGCCGCGCTTGCCTCGGCGCAAGCCGCGCTCCAAGTCTTGCGCGAAGGCGCAAGTCCATCCCAGGTTCAATCCGCGCGTGCCGCGCTCGATCAAGCCCGCGCCGCGCGCGCGTCGCTCGACCAAGAACTCGCGCGCCACACGATTGTTGCGCCCAAAGCCGGCACGGTGGCGCGAATGTTGTATCGCGCCGGCGAAGTGATTGCGGCAACCACGCCGGTCACGCGTCTCACCGTCAACGGCGATTTGAAATTGCGCGTGTTTGTGCCCATGTCCACGCTCGCGCAAATCAAACTCAATCAGCCAGCCAACATTGTCGTGCCCGAAGCGAAAAATCGCGCGACGACGGCGACGGTCACGTTCATCGCCGACCGCGCGGAATTTGCCGGGCGTCAATCGCAGACCGACGACGAACGTAACGCGCAACTCGTCACGGTCGAAATGGCAGTTAAAAATCCGGATGGTCAACTTAAACCTGGAATGCCGGCAACCGTCGCGTTGAATGGCACGCCCTCGAACGGCATCACGTTGCCATCGTTGATTGCGCGCGATGCGTCGCTCACTTTATCCGGCACGCTCGAAAATAAACAGACGCGCGTCGCGCCGGAACTGGCGGCAAAGGTAAAAAATGTGCGCGTTGCTCGCGCCGACCAGGTCAAGGTCGGCGATATGTTGATTGAACTCGACGACACGAGCGCGCGCGCCAGCACGACCGAGAGCGAAGCATTGGTTCGCACCGCGCAAGCGAATCTCGATCAGGTCAACGAAAAGGCGCGCGCCGGATCGCTCGCGCTTGCCGACTCTGGCGTCACACAAGCGCAAGCCGAGTTGAGCGCGGCGCAAACTGCGCTCGCCGACGCGGAACGCGCGTTGAAAAATCCGCAAGAGTTGTTGATGCAATTGCATTCTGCCGAGAGTCGTGTGCTCGCCGCGCAAGGCGAAATCACACGCGCCGAAGCGACGCTCGCCGCGGTGAAAAACCAGGTTGACGCAGTGCAACGCGATCAATCGTTCAGCGGCAAGACGCGCACGGCGATGATGCAGAAACAACAGATCGCCGCCGAAGCGAATTTGCGTGCGGCGAAAATTAATTGGCAATCCAACGCGCGCATCGTCGAATTGTATCGCGCGACGATTGCGAATCCGCTCGAACTGCGCGCGGCGTACAACGCGGCAGTCAATCAGGTAAAGCAGGCAGAAACCGGCATCGTCACGGCGCAAGCCGAGCGCGTGATCACGCAACGTGGCGGGCAAGCGGAACAGGTTGCGCTCGCCGAAGCGAAATTGCGCGCGACGCAAGCCGCGCTCAAACTGGCGCAAGCGCAAACGAAACGGTACGCACTGACCGCGCCATTCGCCGGCACGATTGTCGGACGCAGTGTTGAAGTGGGCGAGACAGTGCGACCTGGCTCGGCATTGTTGCTCATTGCCGACACACGCGAATTGGAAATGACGGTGTATGTGCCGATTCAAAACATCACCGCGATTAAAACCGGGCAGACCGTTCAAGTCAAAGTACCCGCCCTGCCGGGCAAAGCATTTGCGGCTCAAGTGACGTATATCGCACCTGAAGGCGAATTCAAACCGGCCAATATTTACAACAGCCAGGAACGTTCCGAGATGGTGTTCGCCGTGCGCGTGACCGTGGTGAATTCCACCGGCGAATTAAAAGCCGGTTTGCCGGCGGATGCGGTGTTGGGGGAAAAGTAAACGAGTAGAAACGGAGACAGGTAGACAAGGAAATAAAAATACGTTATCCCTGTTCCCTTGTTCACCTTTTCCCACCGGAGAACGAATGAAACCCAGGATTGGTCGAGTGTTTGTCGAGTACGCCGTCGCGATTGTGGCGATTGTATTCGCGCTTGCCGGCACGGTGCTGACGACGCTCAGGACAGCTAGTCCTCTGCTCTTGTTTCTCGTTGCCGTTCTCGTGGTTGCATGGCTCGGTGGGCTTGGACCTGGGTTGGTTGCGACTGCGCTCGCGTTGTTTGCGCTTGTCCTCTTGATTTTTCCTCCGCTCTTTTCGTTCGCGCTTCAAAATCCGCTCGACACATTGCAACTGGTTCTCTTTGGCGTTGTCGCGCTTGTGATTAGCGCGTTGATGGAGTTTCGTTTGCGCCGCCAACGCGCCGCCGAGCGACGCGCTTCTTTGCAAACCGCGCTTGCCGAAATTAGTCAGAGTGCGTTGACGACCCAGGACTTGCCGGCGTTTTTGTACGATACGACCGCGCGGGTGTGCCAGGCGCTTGACCTTGAATTTTGCGTGCTCGGTGAGTTTACGGCGGAACAAAATGAATTGGTGTTTCAAGCCGGCACCGGTTGGAGCCAGGATTGGAGCGGGCGCGCCATTTCCAACTCGGGTCCCGAATCGTTTGCCGATTTGATGTTGACGACGACAGAGCCGGTTGTCATCAAAAATTTGCGCGCCGAAAAACGGTTCAGTCTGCCGGGCTTTTTCTCGATGCCGCATATTACGAGCGGCGTAGTCGTGCCGTTGACGAATGGCGGCGCGCCGCTTGGCGTGCTCGGCGCGTTCGCGGCGCAACGCCGGAATTTTTCAACGCCGGACATTGCGTTTTTGCAAGCGACCGCGATGATGCTTGCGCTGACCATCGAGCGTGATCGCGTCGAGCGCGTGATTCACGAACATCGCGATTTGTTGCTCACAACTTTGCTGGGTATTCACGATGCGGTGATTGCGACAGATGCCGATGGCGACGTGACGTTTATGAATCCCGCTGCCGAAGCGTTGACCGGGTGGACGCTCGCCGAAACTCTGGGCAACCCGCTCGTCATTCATATCTCGGACGCCGAAACATTTCAGCCGATTGAAAATCCGGTGGTGCGCGTTCTGCGCGAACAACGCGCGATTCATCCCGATGCGCCGAGTGTGTTCATTCCAAAAAATGGACGCACCTTGCCGGTGGATTATGCGTGCGAACCGATTCGCGACCAGAGCGACCTGGTAAGTGGCGCGGTGTTGCTCTTGCGCGATGCAAGCGAACGATTGCGGAGCGAACAATCCATTCTCCGGCTTGCGGCAATTGTCAACGCGTCTGAAGATGCGGTGTTCAGTCAAACGCTCGATGGCATTGTGCAGACCTGGAATCCCGGCGCGGAACGCTTGCTCGGTTATGCGGCGTCGGAGATTGTTGGCAAATCCATTTCGCTCATGTTCCCTTCAGAGCGCCTCGACGAATTTCACACCTTGATTCATCGCTTGCGCCAGAACGAACCGATTGAGCAACAAGACACGGTGCGCGTTCGCAAAGACGGTGCGCCGATTCACGTATCGTTGAGCGTGTCGCACATCAAGGATGCGGCGGGGCGCATCATCGGCGTCTCGACGATTGCGCGCGACATCACTGAGCGCAAACGCGCCGAACAGGTGCAACGTTTTCTTGCCGAAGCGAGTGAACTGCTCGTCTCTTCGATGGATCCCCAGGTCACCCTCGCGCGCGTTACGCAACTCGCCGCGCCCAGCATCGCCGATTGGTGCACGATTCATTTGCTCGCGGATGATGGCACACTCGAACTGGCAGCGTACTCGCATGGCGAGCCGAGCAAGCAAGACAAACTGCGCGATTTAATGCGCCAGTATCCGCCGCAACCGGACGCGCACGCTGGCATCGCGAACGTCGTTCGCACCGGCAAGCCGGAATTTTCGTACATGGTCGCGACCGATCAACTCGCGTCGCTTGCCTTTAACATCGCGCACCTTAAATTGCTGGTCGAACTCGGTATGAGCGCGTTCATTCTTATGCCGCTCATTGCGCGCGAGCACACGATTGGCGTCTTGTCCTTGTTCAGCGCATCGCGCCGCTACGAGCCGACCGACATTGCGCTCGCCGAAGATTTGGCGCGCCGCATCGCGCTTGCTGTCGAGAATGCGCGCTTGTACCGCGAAGCCCAAGACCTGAGCCAGGAACTGGAACAGCGCGTCGTTGTGCGCACGACCGAATTGCAAAATACGAATCAACAACTGGCGAGCGAAGTGACCGAGCGCAAACGTGTCAACGAAGAGTTGCGTTTGCTCTCCGCGCACCTGCAATCGGCGCGCGAGGAAGAACGCATTCGCATCGCGCGCGAGATTCACGACCAGGTCGGTCAAGTGTTGACCGCCGTAAAGATGGATTTGGCTTTGCTCGACCGCAAACTGACGAACACGAAAAATGTGCCGGTCACCGACATTCGCACCGATCTCACCAGTACGATGCAACTCGTGGACACGACGATCAAGACGATGCGCGAGATCATTCGCGAACTGCGCCCGGACATTCTCGACCATCTGGGTTTGAGCGCGGCGATTGAGTGGCAACTGCAAGAATTTCAAACGCGCACGCAGATCGAATGTAAATTTGATACGACGCTCGACGAAGTGCCGCTCGACCTGGATCGTTCGACCGCCGTGTTTCGCATTTTTCAGGAAACGCTCACGAACATTGCGCGCCACGCGAACGCGACGCGCGTACAAGCGAGTCTGAAACAAGAAGGTGGCGACCTGGTTTTGCAAGTGCGCGATAATGGTCGCGGCATTGCGCCGAGCGATCTGACTGACAAGCAAACATTTGGCTTGCTCGGGATGCGCGAGCGCGCGCACGTATTTGGCGGCGAGGTCACGTTCGACGGTGAACCGGGTCAGGGCACGACTGTGACCGTGCGGATTCCGGCGTAGTGAGCGTGAGCCAGCCGCGCGTACCACAACTGATGCAAAGGAAGTACAGATGATTCGGATTTTGATTGCGGATGACCACGCGCTTGTGCGCGAGGGACTGAACAAGATTCTCAAAAGTGAAACGGATATGCACGTTGTCTGTGAAGCGCAGAACGCGACCCAGGTTTTTGAATTGCTCAAGCAACACAAGGTGGACATTGTTTTGCTCGACATTTCAATGCCGGGGATTAGCGGCTTGGACGCGCTCAAGGATTTGAAAAATATTTATCCGCAACTGCCGGTGCTGATTTTGAGTATGCATCCCGAAGATCGTTTTGCGGTGCGCGCCCTCAAAGCCGGCGCGGCGGGGTACATTACCAAGGAAAGCGCGGTCGGCGAATTGGTCAACGCGATTCGCAAGATTGCGGCGGGCGGCAAGTATGTCAGCCCCGCGCTCGCGGAAAAACTTGCCGACCAACTGGGCGCGCCGACGACGCAACTCGCGCACGAGACCTTGTCAGATCGCGAGTATCAGGTGATGCGGATGATTGCGCTCGGTAAAAAAGTCAGCGAGATCGCGCACGAACTCACGTTGAGCATCAGCACGGTCAACACGTATCGCGCGCGCGTGCTCGAAAAGATGCAACTGCAATCGAACGTCGAGCTGACGCGGTACGCGATGGAACACAAGTTGATTGATTAGAGCAAAAATCTCCAGAGCCGTTGGATGCAACGGCTCTATTTTTTTTGTGTCGCAAAAAATATGACATGCGATTTGTCGGCACTGTGACATAGCAATCATACATTGCCCGATTTTCTGCAACGTCCAAAACGTGTATTCTGGTGCGCGAGGAGGGACGCAATGGCTCGGAGAAATTTCCATGCTTTACGCACCGACACGGGTTGGCGGCACGGGTTTAATCTACACCGTAATCCGTTCGTCTTTGCTATCACACTTGCGAGTATAAGTGTGATGTTGACGGTGTTTCTCGCCGCCGGTTCGGCAACGGCGTCCGAAGCGCCAGGTATGGCTGAACTGGAAATTGATCGTGGTCACAGCGTCGCCTTGATTGCGGCTTTGCAAGCGGGCGACCCACAATTGCGTTTGCGCGCCGTGCATGAATTGGCGTGGCGCCGCACGACCGAGGCGGCGGAGGCGCTCATCAATGTGACGTACGATGCGGACGCGCGCGTGCGCGAGGAAGCCGTCGTTGCGCTCGGCGAGATTGGCGCGCTCAAGGCGTTGCCGCGTTTGCAAGAGTTGCAAATTGTCCAGGGTAATGAACGTCTTCAGCAAGCGGCATTCCAAGCCGAACGTCAGCTGACGAATCAAATCGCGCGCGGACTCGCCGTGCCGCGTTCGCAGGTGCAGGCATTCACGTACAGTCCGGCAGGCGAAGTGTACGCCGTGGCGCATGATATGCTTTATGTGCAAAGTGAAGAGGCGTGGAAACGCGTTGGGCTGGTGCCCGATCATCCTGTCGCGCTTGCGGTGACAACCGATAATCAATTCATCTTTGCGGCGACCGCCGAAGCCGGCTTGTATCGCAGTCCTGATTACGGCAAGACCTGGACGCATATCCAGTTTGGCAAGCGCACGGCGATGCGCTTGAACGTGACCGCGCTTGCGGCTGATCCTTATGACGCGCGTTACCTGTACGTCGCGCTGGCGAGCCGGTCGGGCGAGGGCGGCGAGCAAACGCCGCACGGCATTGCCGCGAGCGAAGACGGTGGCGCGACCTGGGTCATGTTGCCGGATGCGCCGGCGTGGGCAGTGACCACACGCCTGATTCGCGACGCGACCGCGCCGGGGTACTTGTTCGGCGAAGCAAATGGTGAAGCATGGCGGTACGCCTTGATTGGCTGGACTGAATCGTAAAGTAACCCACTGATTTCCAAGGAGCAAGGAGATAATGAAAAATCAATTACCCTACATCGCGTTACCCATCGTGATTGCTTTGAATGCGGTCAACTTTGCCAATCTCATCGAGCAGAGCCGGATTCTCGCGCCGAATATTTTGTGGGATGTGATTTGGAGCGCAACGATTCTTGCGAGCACACTCGCCGTGACCTTGCTCGCCGCAATTCTGGTTGAAGATAATCGGCGACATGCTTGGATTCGCCGAAAATAAAATGTCGGGGGACACCAAAACCCGTCAGGGCACGCCTGCCTGACGGGTTTTGTTTTTTGTGAATCGGTTTGCTCGTGCGCGTGACCTGTGCTAAACTTGCCGCGTGCCAAAATTTTTCCGTGTGATTATCCTGTTCGTGTTCTTCCTCTCCGCGTGTGCGCCAACGACCAAGCGTGTCGTCCTGGTGAGTGATGGCGAACGTCACGTCTTTGACACGCAAGCCGTCACGGTCGAGGATGTTTTGCGCGAGCGCCAAATTCCGCTCGGCGATAACGACCGTGTCGAGCCGCCACTCTTTGCCGAGGTCGGACGCAGTGCGACGATTACGGTCACGCGTGTTGAAACGCGCAACGAATCGGCGTCGCAACCGCTCCCGTTCACGCGCCAAATTATTCGCGATGAAAACTGGACTCTGGGTCAGCCGCGTGTGATTCAACTCGGCGTGAATGGTTCGGTCGCCATCACGTACACGATCACGATTGAAGATGGCAAAGAAACCGGTCGCCGCGAGACCGCGCGCAAAATCATCGCGCCACCCAAAGATGAAATCCTCGCATTCGGCACTCAGGGTTCGATTCCCAGTGTCCCGATTTCCGGCACGCTCGCGTATCTTTCGTACCGCAACGCGTGGGTCATGCGCCAATCGTCCGGCGAAAAACGCCCCCTCACAATTACCGGCGATCTCGATGGTCGCGTGTTTTCGCTTTCGAGCGATGGACGGTATTTGCTTTTTTCGCGCGCGGCAGAGGAAACGGCCAACACGCTCAACACGTTGTGGATCGTGGACACGCTCGTGCTGAATGATACGCCGCGGGCGTTGAATGTGAACGATGTGTTGTGGGCGCAAATCGGGAGTGATGCGCGCGTCATCGTTTACACCACCGGCGAAAAAACCGAGGGTGCACCCGGTTGGCGCGCGCACAATGATTTGTGGATTGCGTCGCTCACGGTTGGCGATGGCAATGTTGTGCTCAAGCCCGCGCAACAAATTTGGCAGACGGCGTATCCCGCGCCGTACAGTTGGTGGGGTGCAAACTTTTCGCTCGCGCCGGACAATCGCGTGATTGCGTACGCGTTCGCCAACGAAATTGGTTGGGTGGACGTGGGTGATCGCGCGACGGATGACAATCGCACGCCGCGTCACACGCTCAAAGCGTTCGCGCCGTTTCGCACGCGCGCCGATTGGGTCTGGACGCCGCACATTGCTTGGTCGCCCGACAGTCGTTTTGTGATTGGCACGGTCCACGCGCCGCTCGGCAATCCGCTCGTCGCGAGCGATGACCCGACGTTCGACGTGTGGGCGCTCGCGCGCGACAACTCGGTGAGTGCGCCGCTCGCGCGCCAAACCGGAATGTGGTCGGCGCCGGTGTGGTCACCCGCGAATGTGCGCGGTGAAAGTCGCATCGCGTTCGGTGTGTCGCTCGCGCCGAGTGACAGCGAGCGCAGTCGGTACGCGCTCCAAGTGATGGATCGCGCGGGCGGCAACAAGAAACAATTTTTTCCGCTCGCCGATGAAACTGGGTTACTGCTTGTCCAGGTCACGTGGTCGCCGAACGCGAATCAACTCGCCGCGATTCGCGAAGGCGATGTGTGGGTGCACGATTTCACGACGAATCGTTGGACGCAATTGACGGCGAATGGGGCGTCGTCTCTGCCGAGATGGGCAAAATAATGTTTAAGGTTCGTGGTTTCAGGTTTAACTTGAAACCTGAAACTTGAAATCTGATAAACATGCGTAACTTTATTCTCACCGTTTTGTTTGCAACACTTTTCGCCGCATCACTCGGCGGCGCGTTTTATCTTTTCCGCGACACGCAAACCCAGACACGCGGTGTGAGCAATCCAAACGGACGCACGCTCGAAATGGGTGTGAATGTTACGCTCGAACAGTACGCGGATGCGGATTTGAATCGTGCGCTCGCGTTGATTCGCGACGGTGGATTCAAAATCGTGCGCCAACATTTTTATTGGAACGACCTGGAACCGCAACGCGGACAATTTGTGTGGGACAAGTCGGATCGCATCATCGCGCGCGCGCGCGAATACAATCTCGATGTTGTCGCTGTGATTGATACGACGCCGACCTGGGCGCGTGATGTGGGCGAAGCCGATCTGCTCAACGCGCCACCTAAAAATCCGGACGATTACGCCAGGTTTGTTGCCGCGTTCATCGCGCGTTACAAATTGAATTACATTCAGGTCTGGGACAATCCGAACGTGCACCCGTTCTGGGGTCGCCGCAACGCCGAGCCGTTCGAGTACGTTGCGTTGTTGCGCGCGACTGCGCTTGCCGTGCGCGCCGCAAATCCGAACGTCAAAATTATTTCCGCCGGACTCGCCTCGAGCGAAGAGTTGATTCGCGGGCATCCCGATTATTCCGACGTGTTGTACTTGCGCGGGATGTACGACGCGGACGCACGCCCGTTCTTTGACATCCTGGGTGCGAAAGCGTACGGCATGTGGAGCGGTCCCGAAGACCGGCGTGTGGCGATAGATGTGCTGAACTTTTCGCGCGCGATTTTACTGCGTGAGGAAATGGTAACGCACGGCGACGCGAACAAGCCGGTGTGGGCAGTCGAGTTTGGATGGAATGCCTTGCCGAGCGATTGGCGCGGCAAGGGTTCGCCCTGGGGTACGGACACGGAAGCCACGCAGGCAAAGCGATTGTTGAACGCGATTCGGCGCGCGCAGAGTGAATGGGGTTGGATGAACGCAATGCTCGTTCAACATTTTCAGCCGAACGCGCCAAGCGATGACCCTGTTTTAGGTTTTGCGCTCGTTGATCCAAAGATGCAAGTGCGCGCGCCGCTGTTCAATGCGACTGCGCCGAAGGGCGATGCGTTGAGCGTGGGCGCAATCCCCGGTCAGCCGTTTGCGCTCAACCCGTTTTTGAGTAATGCGCTCGTCGCAATCTTGATGATCGTTGCACTCGTGTCCGCGTGGCGCGCGTGGGTCGCGTTCGACCAACTCGCGTGGCGAAGCGTGTACCGCGCGCTCGAAGCGCGATTCATTGCTCTGCCGGAAATCGTCCAGTTCGTTGTGATGGTCATTGTCGCGCTCGCGTTTTACTATTCGCGTAACGCCGTGCTCAATTTTGTTTTGCTCGCCGCGCTCATTCCCCTGTTTGCATTTCGCCTTGACCTCGCGCTCGTCGTCACGATTTTCACCGCGCCGTTTTATCTCCTGCCAAAAAATTTAATTGGCGGCGCGCAATTCTCGCTTGCCGAATTGTTCACATTAGCGTCAGTTGTGGCACTTGTGATCCGGTCTCTGGTTTCCGGTTTCAAGTTTAATCTTAAACCTGAGACCTGGAACTTGAAACGCCTTGACCTCGCGATTATTTTCTTTACACTCGCCGGCATTGTGTCCATCGCCGTTGCGTCCAACTTTGGCGTGGCGAATCGCGAGTGGCGTGTGGTCGTCATCGAGCCGGCGTTGTTCTATGCGCTGATTCGCGCGTCGAATCTTTCGCATCAAGCGTTGACGCGCATCGTGCTTGGTTTTGTCGCGTCTGCGCTTGAGGTGGCATTGATTGGATTGTACCAGTACGCGTTTACGGATTGGGTTATCATCGGCGAAGGCGTGCGGCGCATTCTGGCGATTTACGGTTCGCCGAACAATGTGGCGTTGTTGCTGGATCGTGCCTTGCCGCTCGTGCTTGCGTTCATGCTGTTCAGCGCAAACAAATGGCATCGTGTTGTGTACGGATTCATCGCGTTTGTGTTTGCGTTGTGTTTGTATCTCACCTACTCGCGCGGCGCGTGGTTGATTGGAATGCCGGTCGGTTTGGTTGTGCTGGGTTTGCTCAGTGGACGTCGTGCGCGCATCGCCGTCATCGTTCTGCTGGTCGTCGCCGCGCTTGCGTTGATTCCGTTCCTGCAAACCGAGCGCGCGCAATCGCTGTTTCAATCCGGCACGGGCACCGGCTTTTTCCGCGTGAGCGTGTGGGAATCCGGCTGGCGCATGATTCTCGATCATCCCATCCTAGGTGTGGGTCTCGATAATTTTCTGTACCAGTATCCCAAGTACATCAATCCCGATGCATGGCGCGAACCGAATCTCTCACATCCGCACAATGTGGTTCTGGATTTTTGGGCGCGGATGGGCATCCCCGGTTTGTTCGCGCTGGGCTGGATGCTGTTTGAATTTTATCGAAGTGGAATCAAGGGGCTGAGAGGAACGGAGCGCGCACTGGTGATTGGTTTGCTCGCGAGCATGACTGCCGCGCTGGCGCACGGGATGATTGACGCGGCGTACTTTTACGTGGACTTGGCGTTCGGGTGGATGATGACGTTGGGTATTGTGCAACAGGTTGAAACCTAGCCGGTGAGTCTTTTGTGATGTTCTT
>CAZPIR010000062.1:0-673 GCA_964586085.1 uncultured Anaerolineaceae bacterium
TCGCCATGCCTTTTGCCGCGCTGAGCAAACCCGCGTGACCATCGGCTGAAACAACCTCCTCGCGAAAGGCTACGGTGTGCCCGGCGGTGCCGGCGGGTGCGACCTGGATGTACGGATGAATCGAGGGGATGACGTGGCTGACATTGCCGTGATCGGTTGAACCCATACGTTCGTTTTGACGCGGCTCGTTCACGACGATGCCGAGCGCGCGCCAATTTTCGGCAAACGCATTCGCCATCGTCTTGTTCACGACAATGTCCGCCGAACCGCCGGTGATTGTGTACTTGAATTGCGCGCCGAGCGCTGATGCGCCGGCTTGCCCGCATTGAATGACGCGTTGCAAAATTTCATCGGCGTATGCTTGTTGCGAGGCACGAATGCTGAATTTGCCGGCGGCGTAATCCGGGATAATGTTCGCCGCTGTGCCGCCGTGTGTGATGATGCCATGCACGCGCGCGTCGGCTTTGAGATGCAAGCGCAGAGCGTTGATGCTGTGAAACATGGCGAGCATGGCTTCGAGCGCGTTGATGCCATCTTCCGGCGCGGCGGCGGCGTGCGATGCCTTGCCAAAAAATTCCACATCAATACGCACCGAGGCAAGCGAACCACGTGCGACCATCGTGCGCGCGGCGGGATGCGCGAGCATCGTTGCATCCACACCATCGAACGCACC
>CAZPIR010000062.1:683-11986 GCA_964586085.1 uncultured Anaerolineaceae bacterium
AGGAGCGCCGCCAGACGCTCGCTGCGTTCGCTCATGATGACCTTGCCGCCGCCACTCTCTTCGGCGGGCGTGCCGATGACGATGACGCGACCCGGCAATTCGGCGCTCATTTTTTGCAGAGCAAACGCCGCGCCGAGTGCCGACATGCAAACAATGTTGTGTCCGCACGCATGACCCAGGTTGGGCAGGGCATCGTACTCGGCGAGAAAGGCGATGGCAGGATGCTCGCGCGTGCCGCGTGCTTCGGCGCGAAATGCGGTCGCGATGTTGCCGACGCCGCGCGCAACCGTAAAGCCGTGTGATTCAAGCGCGTCGCTTAATCGTTGACACGATTCAAATTCTTGGAACGCGATTTCGGGATTGGCGTGAATTGTTTCGCTGAGTCGAATCAATTCGTCGCGCAATGTGTCCACGTTCGCACACGCGCGTTGTTTTAGTTCGGAGAGGTTGGGCATACTGGGTTTATCTGCGTAAATATGGAAACAGGTAGACGAGTGTCACTTGCAATCAACCTGTCTACCTGTTTGCCTGTTTCTAATGTACCGACTATTCGACGTGATGTGGGTCGAGCGCATCGCGCAAGCCATCGCCAATGTAATTGAGCGAGAGCACCGTGAACAAAATCGCGAGACCTGGAAAGATGGCTGTCCAGGGCGCATAGGTCATTTGCGCTTGCGCGTTCTTGAGCATGTTGCCCCAGGTTGCGGTTGGCGGTTGCACGCCAAAGCCGAGAAAACTGAGCGTGGACTCGGTGATGATTGCCGCGCCGACGCGCAATGTGGCGGCGACGATGATGGGACTCGCGGCGTTGGGCAGGATGTGGCGCAGGATGATCCGGAAATTTTTGGTGCCGGACATGCGCGCGGCTTCGACAAACTCTTTGGCTTTGAGCGAGAGGAATTGTCCGCGTACCAACCGCGCGACGGGGGGCCACACCAGAATGCCAATGATGACGATGATTGGTAATGGACCACCGCTGAGGGCAGGATTGTTCAAGCCGCGCAAAAGTTGCGCAAAAATCAACAGCAAGAACAATTGCGGAATCGAGAGCATGTAATCGGTAAAGCGCATCAGAATGTTATCAATGCGTCCGCCGTAAAAACCGGCAATCGAGCCGATGAGCGTGCCAATTGTGATGGCAATCAACATCGTCGCCACGCCGATGAGAATCGAGATGCGTCCGCCGTCCCAGAGGCGCACGAACAGGTCGCGTCCCAGTTCGTCGGTGCCAAAGATGTGTTCCGCCGAGGGCGCTTCGCGCATTGAATCCAGGTGCGTCTTGCCGGGGTCATAGTTCGTGAGCCAGGGAATCAAGATGCACATCAAGACAAACGAGGTCATGACGATCAGACCGGCGAGCGCGAGCTTGTGTTTGCGGAAACGCCGCCAGATCATTGCGCCCATGGATTCTTGCGGGCGCATGCGCGACGACCAGTCGAGGGCGAGTGTGGGTGAAAGTTGTGATTGAGTCATATCATCCAACTAATCGAATCGAATTCGCGGATCGAGAAAACCGTACACAATGTCGGTGATGAGACCAAAGGTCACAATCAAGGTTGCGCTCATCATCAGAATGCCCATCATCACCGCGTAATCGCCGCGTTCAATCGAATTGAAAAAGAGGCGTCCCATGCCGGGCCATGCAAAAATCGTTTCGGTGATGACCGCGCCGGCAAACAAACCGGGAATTTCGAGACCGACGATGGTGACGAGCGGCAGGATGGAATTTTTAATGGCGTGCTTGATCAACACGCTCCGCTCGCGCAGACCTTTGGCGTACGCGGTGCGAATGTAATCCTGGTGCAAAACGTCGAGCATGCCGGCGCGCATGTAGCGAATGTGCGTGCCAAGCGAAAAAAAGATGAGCACAAATGCCGGCAGAATCAAATGCGAGAGACGGTCTTCAAATGAGAACGGCGCGCCAATCGTAAACATACCGCCGCCCGGAAGTAGCGGTCCGCCATTCGGATGTTTGAGCGTGGCGTTAAAGACGATGATCAACACGAGTCCGAACCAGAACACGGGCATGGATTGCCCAATGAATGCGATGGTTGTGGCGAGGTGGTCGAACCACGAGTATTGGCGTGTGGCAGAGATGATGCCGATGGGAATGGAAATGAGCAGAGCGATAAAAAAAGCGATCAACGAAAGATACAACGTGTTAGGTAGTTTTTCCGAGATTTCGGTTAGCGCAGGACGGCGGGTAATTTGGGAGATGCCCCAGTCGCCGCGCACAACCGACCACAGCCAATTCAAATAACGCTCGTGAATCGGCGCATCCAAGCCAAATTCTTTTTTGAGGCGTTCCAGGTCTTGGGGCGTGATGTTGGGATTGTTTTCATACGCGGCGAGCGGTCCGCCCGGAATCAAATTCATCAGCAAGAACACGGTAAAGCTGATGACGATCAAGAGTGGAAGCGCTTGGATGATTCGACGGATGATATACTGAGTCATAATTGGGTAGTTGGCTAGTTGGGTAGTTGGTAGTTGGCTAGTTGCATTATGGAGGATGCAACTAGCCAACTAGAGAACTATCGAACTATGGAACTATTTGAGCGACCAGATGTCCGCATTCCAGGTTGGGGCGGCCCAGGCGTTCGGGACCCAACCGAGCAAGCGGTCGCGGTACGAGTCAATCTTGAGCCGTTGGTACAGGTAGATCATGTTGGTGGTATCCTGTCCCGCCGCAATCACTTGGTAGTACAGATCGCGGCGTTTGTTCGAGTCTGGCTCGGAACCGGCTTGGTCGAGCAAAGCATCAATCTTGGGATCGTTGAAGCGGGTATAGTTCACGCCGCCCTTGTTGGTTTCGCTGGGGATGTTTTTGCTGTAGAACAGGTTCATCATTTGACTGTGCGGGTCAATGCTCGCATTCGTCGTGTACATGATGATGTCAAAGTTGCCATGGCGGCGCGGCGAACCGGCGTCCCACGAGCCGATGACGACGGACGACGGCGCGTTCTCGATGTACAACTCGACGCCAATCGCTTTCATGTCTTCGACGACAAGCACTTGGGAGTCTTCGCGCAGTTTGTTGCCGGAGGTCGTCGCGTATTTCAAGCGCAAGCGCGTGCCATCGGGCGCGGTCTTGGAACCCTTGGAGACGCGGATGCCATCGGAACCAGGAACCCAACCGGCTTCGTCGAGCAATTTCTTTGCCATCGCCACGTCATAGCCACGCGGCTTGAAGGCGGAGCATTGATAGAAACCGGCGTTGAGTTCGTTCGTGCCGGGTTTCGCTTTGCCATAGAGCAATTTGTCAATGATGCGTTGTTTGTTGATGCCGTACTCGATGGCTTGACGCACTTTGACATCGCTCAGGATCGGGTGCGGTTTCTTGGGATCGGATGGGTCTTTGTTTTCCGCCATGTTCAAGAACATGCGCTCGCCGCCGATTTGCAGCGGCTCAGACACTTTGACGCCCGCCATTTTTTCCAAGAGCGGGAAATCGGCTTCGGTGTTGTTCCACATAATGTCCACTTCGCCGCTGGAGAGCAATTGCATGGCGACTTCGGACGAGGGGACGATGCGGACGACGATTTGATCGAGGTACGGTTTGTCTTTTTCGCGATAGTTCGGGTTGCGCGAAAGCGTGATGAACGAATCGGCTTGCCATTCATCCACTTTGAATGGACCGGTGCCGACGGGCTTGCGATTGTAATCCCATTTCGCCATGTCCTTGGGATCGCCTGTCGCGTGCTTGGGAAGCAAATCACCCGAGAACAAGGTGAGGTAGGCGGCGTAGAAATTCTTGAACTTGAGCACGACCGTGTTGGGGTCCGGGCAAGTGATGTTGTCAATTTGGTCGTACCCGGTCGTCGAAACAACGCCGGTACCCGGGGTCATGATCGCTTGCAGGGTAAATTGGAAATCGGCGCAGGAGACGGGCTTGCCATCCGAAAACACCAAACCCTCTTTGAGTTTCCAGGTGACAGTTTTGCCATCGGCGCTGACGCCGCCGTTCTGCACGGTGGGAATTTCTTTGGCGAGCGCGGGAATTCGCACGCCTTCGGGATTAACTTCGGAAAAACCTTCTTGCACCAAAGCGAGAATGTCCGTCATCACCGTTTGGGTGCCGAGGTGCGTGTTGAGCGTGATGGGCGATTGCCAAACAGCCCAAGTCACTTTGCCACCCCGTTTGGGCGCGGCGGCGGCGGCAGTCGGAGCCGTGGTGGGCGCGGCGGCTTTGGTCGGTTCAGGGGCTTTGGTTGCGGCGGGCGCCGTCGTTGCCGCCGGAGCCGGGGCTTTGGTCGGTTCTGCGGCGGCGGCTTTGGTCGGCGCGGCAGGAACCGCCGTAGGCGGAACAGCGGTGGGCGTGGGTGCGGCACACGCGGCAAGGATCAACACTAACACAGCAACAATGCCGAGCGTTACTAACTTGGAACGCATCTTACTTCTCCTCCAGAGATTTTCGTAAAGTGTTCAGTCGGCGAGCATTGCCATGCTCAACTACGGGGCAAAAGTACCTCCTTTGGTTGGGCGATGTTTGGCGCGATTATAAACGCAAGCAGAAGGATTGTCAATGGATTCGCAAAATGATTGCGAAAAATTAAACCAACCCAGGAATCAATTTGACGAGGACTTGCTTGCGTGCGACATCAATTTCACGAATCACTTCGGGCACACCGGGCAAGAGGATTTCGCGTTCGCCGGCTTGCACGACATAGACATCGTTCGCATTCGTATCAAGAATGTCTACGATCTCGCCGAGGTCTTGACCTTCGGTGGTGATGACGCGCAGACCGATCAATTGATAGAGGTAAACCTGGTTCGGTTTGAGGGGCATGGCATTTTCGTGCGAGACGTAGATGTACTGGTCGCGCAGTTTTTCGGCTTCGGTGTCTGAATCCACGCCGCCGAGTTTGAGGAGAATAAACTTGCCGTGTTGGTGCGTTCGTTCGACCGGAAAAGATTTCGCGTCGTCCCCGAGGAAAACCTCGCGGAGCGACGCGAAACGATCTGGAAAATCGGTCAGCACCTGAACTTTTAATTCACCGTGATAGCTCCACGGTTTGAGCACGCGGCCAATGACAAGTAAACGAGGAGCGTCTGTCATACTTCGCCGGGTGTAATCACGTCGAGCATCACGCGTTTGCCTTCACGCGCGGCGGCGACGCGCACGAGCGTGCGAATCGCGTTGGCGATGCGTCCACTCTTGCCAATCACGCGCCCCATGTCGCCTTGCGCGACGTACAGTTCGAGCGCGATGGAACCGTTTCGTTCGTTCATCTTGACGTTCACTTGGTCGGGATGATCCACCAAGGTCTGCGCGATGAACGTGACCAACTCTTGAAGGTTCATAATTTCCTAGTTTGGCAGTTGGCCAGTTAGATAGTTGGTTAGTTCAATGCACTGATCCACCAACCAACTATCCAACCAACCAACTATTCAACTATTTCTTGGCTTCTTCTTTGGCGGCGGCACGCGGTTTGCGCGCGGCGCGCGTTTTGATGTACTTGTCGCTAATGTTGGTGTGTTTGAGCAGAACACCCACTGCGTCGGTTGGGCGCGCGCCCACGCCGAGCCAATAGCGAGTGCGTTCTTCGTCCAATTGCATCACCGGCGGTTGCGCGCGCGGATCATAATGACCGATGCTCTCGACGATGCGACCATCGCGTTTCGTGCGTTCTTCGGCGACGACCACACGGTAGGTGGGTTGTTTTTTCGCGCCATAACGGGCGAGACGAATTTTGACAGACATGGTTCTCCTTGAGAGTAGACAGTAGACAGTCAACAGTCGTCAGACGAATCTGTTGACTGTCTACTGTTGACTGTTGAATTGTTACAGACCTAAACCCGGAAACCCGGGGAACATGCCACGCGTTTTGCCACTCTTGAGTTGTTGCATCATGCGTTGCATTTGTTTGAATTGACTCATTAACTGATTGACTTCTTGGACGGAAGTGCCACTGCCGGCGGCGATGCGTTTGCGGCGTGAACCGTTGAGAATGTCCGGCTGTTGACGTTCGTGGCGTGTCATCGAATTGATGATTGCCTCGATGCGTTTCATCTGCACGTCGGTTACATCCGCCGGCAAATCCTTGGTCACCTGATTCAAGCCAGGCACCATTCCCAGCAACTGCGAAATCGGTCCCATCTTTTTGATCTGTTGCAACTGCGCGAGAAAATCTTCAAAGTTAAATTCGGCTTTGAGTAATTTCTCAGCCGCTTTTTGCGCCTGCTCTTGATCGAGATTCTCTTGCGCTTTTTCGATGAGCGTGAGGACGTCGCCCATGCCGAGAATCCGCGAAGCGAGCCGGTCGGGAAAGAATTGTTCGAGCGCGTCCGTTTTTTCGCCGACGCCCATGTACTTGATGGGCACGCCGGTCACCGAACGCACCGAAAGTGCCGCGCCGCCGCGCGCATCGCCGTCAACCTTGGTGAGGATTAACCCGGTCAACCCGACGCGTTTGTTGAATTCATCCGCGACGCGGACGGCTTCCTGACCTGTCATCGCATCCACGACGAGAAGCACTTCTTGCGGTTTGGTCTTTTGCTTGACCTCTTCAAGTTCGTGCATCAAGTCGTCGTCAATGTGCAAGCGACCCGCGGTGTCGAGGAGGACGACGCTGTACGCGCCATCGCCCGCGCGCTTGACCGCGTTCGCGCAGATCGTGGGAGGTGGAACCGTATTGCCTTCTGAATGTACGGGAATATCTAATTGTTTGCCGAGCGTTTCGAGTTGCTGAATCGCCGCCGGTCGGCGCGTGTCTGCCGCGACGAGCAGGGGCTTTTGCTGGTGCTTGCGCAAGTGCAACGCGAGTTTTGCCGCCATCGTCGTCTTGCCCGCGCCTTGCAAACCGATGAGCATCACGACGTGCGGCGGTTCGCCGGACAAATCAATTTTTGCCGGCTCGCCCAGTGTCTTGACGAGTTCTTCGTTGACAATCTTGATGACCATCTGCGCCGGCGAAAGCGATTGCATCACTTCGACGCCAACCGCGCGCTCGCGCACGCGCGCCAAGAAATCCTTGACGACTTTGAAATTGACGTCTGCTTCAAGCAAAGCAAGCCGCACCTCGCGCAGGGCGGCGTCTACATCGGCTTCAGATAGTTTACCCTTGCCGCTTAGTTTTTTAAAGACGGCATTGAGCTTTTCGGTTAGATTATCGAACACAGTGCGCTATTTTAGCGGAAAAGGGTATTTTGGTCAAATGAAACTTGGGTGATTCGTGCTCTTGGTCTTTTCATTTGCATCGTGTATAATACAATACACGGCGCAAATTCACCGATAGGAAAACGCATGTTTAATTTTCTGAAACGCAAAGAACAGGTCAAGGAAAGTCTGACGAAAACCCGGCAATCGTTTTTGTCGAAACTTACCTCGCTGGTTGTCAAGAACGATGTGACCGAAGAATATTGGAACACGCTCGAAGAAACGCTGATTGGCGCGGATGTCGGCGTGGACACAACCGTCGCGCTCGTGGACAAACTGCGTGTGCGCGCAGAAAAGGAAGGTGCGCGCACAACGGATCGCGTGCAAGCGATGTTGAAAGATGAATTGCTCGCGATTCTCATGGAAGCCAATCCGCAACGTCCACCCTCGTACCTGAAACCCCAGGTGATTCTTGTTGTTGGTGTGAATGGTTCGGGCAAGACGACGAGCATTGGCAAACTAACGAATTATTTGAAATCGCAAAATAAAAAAATAGTGCTCGCGGCGGGCGACACGTTTCGCGCGGCGGCGATTGAGCAATTAAAAGTGTGGGGTGATCGCAACGACGTAGATGTCGTCGCGCATCAGCCGGATTCCGACCCAGGTGCAGTGGCGTACGATGCGTGGCAAGCGGCAAAAGCGCGCAATGCAGATTATCTCATTGTGGACACGGCGGGACGTTTGCAAACGAAATTCAACTTGATGAAGGAACTGGAAAAGATTGCGCGCGTTTTGCAAAAGAACGACCCGACAGCGCCGCACGAGACCTTGCTCGTGCTCGACGCCGTGACCGGTCAGAATGGTTTGCAACAGGCACGCGAATTCAAAAAAGCCACGCCGCTCACCGGTTTGATTTTGACGAAACTCGATGGCACGGCGAAGGGCGGCATTGTGTTTGCGATTGCGAAAGAGTTGCAAGTGCCGATCAAGTTTATCGGCACCGGCGAGGGCATTGACCATTTTGCCGAGTTTGACGCACAGGAATTTGTGGACGGATTGTTTGAGTAATTTTTTTACCGCCAAGGCGCAAAGAGCGCAAAGGTTTATTTTTTTCTTTGCGTCCTTTGCGTCTTGGCGGTTTAATCGGAGTAGACAGTGGAAGACCTAAAAGCCAAACTCACCGAATTGAACACGCGCATCTCTACACTCTTGGAGCGTCTTTGACATTGCGAGTAAAGAAAAACGCGCGGCGGAGTTGGAAGCCAAAGCGTCGCAGGCGGATTTTTGGAACGACAACATCGGCGCGCAAGCACAGATGCGCGACCTGACCGCGTTAAAAGCTGAAATCGCTATCTGGCGCGACATCGAAGCGAAAACGCGCGACGCGCTCGGTTTGATCGAATTGGCAATCGAAGAGAATCAGCCGGAGATGGGCGAAGAAGTTGCGCGCGAAGTGCCCGAGATCGAAAAGAAACTTGCCGCGCTTGAATTCGACATGCTTTTTTCCGGCGAGTACGATCGCAACAGCGCGATTCTTTCGATTCACGCCGGCGCGGGCGGCACCGAATCCCAGGATTGGGCTTCGATTTTGATGCGGATGTATTTGCGTTTTGCCGAGTCGCACGATTACAAAACGGATATTTACGAACGGACCGACGGCGAAGAAGCCGGCATCAAATCGGTGGACATTCACATCGAAGGGCAGTATGTGTATGGACGCTTGAAAGCGGAACGCGGCGTACATCGTCTCGTGCGCCTCTCGCCGTTCGATGCGAATCATCGCCGCCACACTTCGTTCGCGCTCGTTGAGGTGACGCCGGAAATTGAGGACGCGGCGGAAATTGAGATCAAGCCGGACGAAGTGAAAATTGATATTTATCACGCGTCGGGACACGGCGGGCAGAACGTGCAAAAAGTTTCGACGGCGGTGCGGCTCACGCACATTCCAACTGGCATCATCGTGACGTGTCAGAACGAACGCTCGCAGTTGCAGAACAAGGAAAATGCGTTCAAGGTTCTGCGCTCGCGCTTGGTCGAACTGGAAATTGAAAAGCGCGAACAGGAAAAAGCGCGGCTCAAGGGGCAACACGTCGAAGCGGGCTGGGGCAATCAGATTCGTTCGTACGTTTTGCATCCCTACCAAATGGTCAAGGACCATCGCACCGAGTACGAAACTTCGCGCACCGATTTGGTGCTCGATGGCGATTTGGATGCATTCATCGAAGCCTACTTGAAAAGTCAGGTGGGACAGTAGAGCAGTGAACAACAGACCTTCCAGGTTTTCAAAATCTGGAAGGTCTGTTTCATTTCACGGTGAATTTGCCGAGGGTGATTGTTTCTTGGGGTGTGTAATTCTCATCGAGCAAAAGTGCGTCAATTCCTTGCTCGGCTTGGTACATCAAGACCTGGATCGCGTACTCGCCCGGCGTGAGAGCGTTCGGCAAGGTGAACGCGAACGAATCGGGCACGGCGATCCCCGGTCGCCACAAAAATGTGCGTCCTGCTGGTTCGCGGTCTTGCGCGAGAATTTTTTCGCCGCGCGCATTTACGAGGCGCACCGACGCAGAATAGTACGCGTCAACTTTGTTGAGCGGCAACCAAGTCAGGTCTAACGAGAGTGATTCGCCCGGTACGTACTGTGGTTTGAGCGGCGAGGTCAAAGACACACGCGCCGGAATAATCGCTTGACGCGCCGGCTCGCCCGCAACCACCAACACGTCCCCATTCAACTCCCAAGGTCCAAATCCCTCGCCGAACACTTGCAAGCGCAATTGATAGTTGCCGGGTTGCGTAGGCGTGGTCACGCGAATCGGAATGATAGACACGCTCGATGTGACGAGCGGTATGTTGGCGTTCACTTGTTTGCGTGTGCCGTTGCTCCAATTCGCAAACATCCGCAGTTGTGTGGTCGGCTTGACCGCAAAAATTTGATTGCCCTTGTTTCGCACAATCAGATAAATCAAATGCGCTTGATTCGGCGCGGCGGGATTCGGGAGATACAATTGCAATGTCAACGATTTAGTTTGCGGCAAACTCACGACGCGAAAAATCCAATCATCGCCAATTTGTTTTTCCAACTGAATGCCAATTGTGCGATTGAGTGCTTCGCGTCGCGTATCCCAATCCGGCATTTGCTTGGTGTGCACGACGACGAATTGTGCGCCCAACGCTTTTAGTAACGCGAGCGAGCGTTCGTTAGGGAACGCCTGCATCTCGTACGCGATCTCGCCGCGCTTGCCCGGGTTGAATCCGCTGTACCCATCGGGTGTGTTCTGCCAGTGGTACGTCGAAAAATATTGTGGCGACAAATCGAGCGGGTTGCCCAGCATCGGCAATTCGAGAATCGTGGTCGGCGATTGTTGGCGCAACCAATTTATGTACGCGGGAATTTCGTTCCACACCGGCATGGGCGTGATGTTGGCGGCGGGAAGTGCAAGGTATTCGAGGGCGACAAGACAATTCACAATTAACAATTGCCAATTGCCAATTGCCAATTTTGCAACACCCCATCCGGCAAGCACCGCTAGTGTAAACATCACAACGGCGTCAAAGCGCACGGGGGCACGCAGAGCGCGCATCACCGGTAACACCTCGTAGAGCCAGCGATACGGTAAAGTAATGTCCGTGCCATTATTCGGCGCGAAGAACAATCGCGGTCCAAGTGAAAGTAAAAAGGCAAAAGTTAAAAGCAAAAAATAAAACCAGTGCTCACGATTTTTTGTTGCCGCGATTCCGACAATCGTAAGTGCAACTGCAATGATGCCGGGAAAAAGATTGTCGAGCGCATAACCGCCAACCATCACTGGCGGATTCGGTGCGAGGAATTTTCCGTACAAAATATTTTGCGGCGACACCTCAGTGTACAATTTGAGCGATGCGCTGAATGGTTCGCTCTCCGTCACCTTGCGCTCGAATCCCATCTCGCGTTGCACTTGGAGGTACGGAATGAAAAACGGTACGACGATGAGGGCGATGAGTGCGAATGAAATGGCAAGTCGAGTAAAGCGTAAAACGTAAAACGTGATGCGTGATGCGCGGTGTGTGAGGAAAAAATAAATGACGTAGAGTGCGACTGTCAAGCCAGCGAGAAACGCATAGTAAAACGAGGACAGGGCTTGGAGAGAAAAGAACAGCGCGAATAGAAACGAATTGCGAGTGACGAGTGGCGAAAAGAATCCGCCTTCCGTCCTTCGTCCTCCGTCCGCGG
>CAZPIR010000063.1:0-11984 GCA_964586085.1 uncultured Anaerolineaceae bacterium
ATCCGTCCCATCGGCACGAGATACGAGTACTGGCGCGTGAACGTTTCGCTGTGCCCGCGCCAAAATCCGCCGGGGCTGATGCAATTGACGCGCACGTTGTACTTGGCGAGCGAGCACGCCATCTCGCGCGTGAGATTGATGACGCCACCTTTCGACGCGGCATAATCCACCGTGACGCCGCCCATCGGCGTGCCATCGTACACACGATGATCTTTGCCGACCATACCCGCGACCGAAGCGATGTTGATGATAACACCACGTTGCGCCGGCTTCATCGCTTTGGCGACGACGTGCTTGGAACACAAGAACACACCTTTCAAATTCACGTCCATCGTAAATTCCCATTCCGAGAGCGGACGTTGTTCGAGCGGCTTGTTCTCCGGCGTGCTGACGACATTGCCGGCGTTGTTCACCAGAATATCAATTTTGCCAAACTCGGCGAGCACGGCTTCCACCATTCGCGCGACCTGGTTTTCAAATCGCACATCACACGCAAAGCCGACAATCTTGCGCCCGGTCGCTCGCGAAATTTTTTCGGCGGACGCGCGCGCCTCGGTAATGTGCCGGCTCGTGAGCGCCACGTTCGCGCCGGCTTGCGCGAGCGCGATTGCCATATCGAAACCCAGGTTACGCGCGCCGCCCGTCACGAGCGCGACTTGGTCGGTCAAATCGAATAATTGCTGAATTGTTGGTTCCATTACGTTAGCTCCGCTTTGGCTGGCACAGTGACGTGACGCGAACGCCACCAACCGATCAAAACAATCACCGTCGCGATGATAAACACACCGCGCAAACCAATCCAGGGAATCGTCATCAACGCCGTGCCGAGTAAAGGCGCAATGATGCCGCGCACGCCAAGCAGGAACGCGTGCAGAGCGGTGTAATGCCCGATCTGTTCCTTGCGCGCGAATTGCATAATCGCGTTCATCCAACCCAGGTCCGACCCGGCGACGGTGATGCCGGTGATGATGTACGCGATCGCCGTGACCCAGATATCGAACGCGAACGCGAACGCGAGCGTGATGAACGCGGTAAGCAATAAATTAATTTGCACCGCCCACAATCCGCCGCGCCGATCCACGAGACGTCCCCACACAACATAGAACACCATCCACGCAATCGAGTTGATCATGCCGAGCAAACCCACCTGACCATAATTCAACCGCAATTCATCCACGAGCAAAATCGGAATGAGCGGCGTGACAAGCAAATAGCCGAATCCGCAAATCAAAAACGCAATGCTGTAATCGCGATAGGGTTTGTCGCGCTGGAAAATGCGCAAAGGTTCGAGTAGATCGTGCTGGGTCGGCGCGGGCGTTTCGGTGTACGTCACCTGACCAAACAGTACGCCCGACAACACACCGCCAATCGCGGCGAGCGGAAAAATAATGGCATGTCCCCAGACATCGAGGAGTTGTCCAAAGATCGGGGTAAGAATCGTCGCCGTCGCGGTAAAGCCGACACGCACGTACTCCATCGCGCGCCCGCGAATCGCGGCGGGATAGATCGCGCGCATCACTTCGACGTAACCCGTAACGGTGAGCGACACGATCAACCAATGCGTGACCACCAAGCCGGTGAACGCAACGGGCGCAATGACGAGCGGTGACAACAAAAACAAGCCGCGTCCAATCGTCCACGCCGCAACCATAAACGGGAGTTTACGTCGTCGTTGCAAATAGTGCGACGCAAGCACCGCGATAATGTTGCCGACTGCTGGCGCGGCGGCGATGAGCGAAAGCAGAAACGCATCCGCACCCATCCGTCGCGCGACGACCGGCACAAAGTTGATCACGGCGGAAAGATAGACGCCGTAAAAAACGGCGGAACCCAGGTCGAGGACGAGGTTGCGGCGCAAGACTTGGGGTGCGCTATGCCAACCGTGACGAAGATTATTGATGAAAGGAAATGACATATCAGCATCGGTCATTCCGAGCGAACTAAGGAATCGCGCAAACGATGTCGCACGACGCTTTGCTTCGCTCAGCGTGACAATCAAACAAGGTATTGCAAACGTTACGTTGCATTATCACCAATTCAACGATTCTGGCAACAAGCGCAACGCCCCGAATTTTTTCGAGGCGTTGCAATTTCCGATTCTCAAGCATAGTTTGCATGTTGCGCGAACGCATCAAACATCGCGAGAATATTTTCCGGCGGCACTTCGGGACTGATGTTGTGAATCGAGTTGAACACGAATCCGCCGCCCGGCGCGAAAATGTCAATGCGCCGTTTCACATCGTCCGCAACCTCTTGCGGCGATTTCCAGGGCAGGATTTGTTGCGTGTCCACGCCGCCGCCCCAAAACGTAATGTCCTTGCCGAAATCGCGTTTGAGCCGCACAGCATCCATGCCCGCCGCGCCGGTTTGGACTGGGTTGATAATGTCGAGACCCAGTTCAATGAAATCCGGCATCAAGTTCGCAATCGCGCCGCAACTGTGCAGAGAGAGAAACGCGTCCGGTTTTTTGCGGCGCATGAAATCGTACAGAATTTTATAACGCGGTTTGAACACCTCGCGAAACACTTGCGGCGAAACGAGCGTGCCGTTCTGCATGCCCCAATCATCGCTCATGCGCAAGATGTGAACGTACGGACCGACGGCATCGAGCACGTAATCGAGTCGCTTGAGATGAATCTCGACGAGCCGATCGAGCAGAGCTTCGATCTTTTTTCGCTCGGCCATCAAGTCCATCATAAACTGATCGGTGCGGCAGAGAAATTGCGCCAACTCGAAAAGACTCGCACCGGTATTGACCGCGATGGCGTAATCCGTATTTTCAAATGCATCGCGCGCGGCTTGCGTAAGCAATTTCGGAAATTCGGGATCGGAGAGCGTGCCGAGCAAGGGACGTTGCAGTGCACCCCACATTTGTTTGCCGATGAGCGGTTCGGGATTCGCGTACGCTTCGGCCGGCGCATCGAACAGAGGAAAGTACGTTTGATCGAAAAAATATCCGCCCGCCGGCAAACGCGCGAGAATATTTCCAGCTTGTCCCGGCACAACCCAATCGCCGTTTTGATTTTCGAGTGGAATCCAACCGGGGAATTTGATCGGCGAGCCATCGGGCAGTTGCCAATCTTGCCAGCCCTGTGCGTTCACGCAAAAATCGCGCGCGGGATCGAGCACATCAATCTGAAAACGTGAATAGTACCAGTCTTCCGGCGCGGCGAGCATTTGCACCGGGTCGGCAATCGCCACGACACCGGACGTGATGCCGAGGTGGCGTTTGAGTTGCGTGTATGCGTTCGCGGAGATGGAGGAAGAAGACGTGCCACCCGAATCGAGTGGCACGCGGTCTGGTTCCTGATGACGCAACGCAGTAAGCACACGTTCGCGAGAATTCATTTGGCAATGACTCCACGCAACGTCAACTCTTTGGCGCGATGGCAACTGACGTAATGCTTGGGCGTGATTTCTTCCTGCACCGGCGTTTTCTCTTTGCAAATATCCGTCGCATACGCGCATCGCGGATGGAAATAACATCCGCTCGGCGGATTCGCCGGATCAGCCACATCGCCTTGCAAGATGATGCGCTTGGAGCGCAAACGCGGATCGGGTTTCGGCACAGCAGACATCAACGCTTCGGTGTACGGATGGCGTGGCTGATAAAACAATTCCTGGGTCGGTGCGGTCTCGACAATGCGCCCAACGTACATCACCGCAACGCGGTCGCTGATGTGCTTGACGACCGACAAATCGTGCGCGACGAACAAGTACGTGAGACCCAGCTTTTCTTGCAGTTCGAGCATCAAGTTGAGAATTTGCGCTTGTACCGACACGTCGAGCGCGGACACAGGTTCGTCGGCAACGACGAGACGCGGATTGAGCGCGAGCGCGCGCGCGATGCCGATGCGCTGACGTTGACCGCCGGAGAACGCGTGTGGATAGCGACGCATATACTCGGGACGCAAGCCAACCATCTGCAACAACTCGGCGACACGCTCGGTTCGCTTGTCCGAGTTCTTTTCACCGTGAACGAGCAACGGCTCGCCCACAATGTCGAGCAAGGTCATGCGCGGGTTGAGCGATGAGAACGGGTCTTGGAAAATCATTTGCATTTGGCGGCGCAAAGGTTGTAGTTGCGATTTCGGCAATGCGGCAACATCCATCACGCTTCCACCTTCGGCGCGGAACATGACCGTGCCTTCACTCGGATCGAGCGCGCGCAAGATGCACCGCGAGGTCGTCGTCTTGCCGCACCCCGACTCGCCGACGAGCTAGAGCGTTTCGCCTTGATTGATGTAGAACGTCACATCATCCACCGCGCGCACCTGCCCAACCACTTTTTGCAGGACGCCACGTCGAATCGGGAAAAACTTGCGGAGATTTTTGACGTCAAGTAGGATTTGAGAATTTGTATCTTTCACAAGTGCTCCAAAATAGAGATTGGAGATTTTGTCATTATCTCTAATTCTCTAATTTCAATCGTATAAAAAGCAACTCACCTTTTGCTTCTCACTCACCACCACCAACGACGGTTCACCCTTGTCACATTTGCCGGGCATGAATTTTTCACAACGCGGATAAAAGGGACAGCCCGCCGGACGCGCGTACGGATGCGGAATCGAGCCGGTGATGGTCGGCAGTTTTACGCGTGATTCCATTTCGATGCTGGGAATCGAACTGAGCAATGCCTTGGTGTACGGATGTTTGGGATTGTGGAAAATGTCGTCCACCGAACCTTGCTCGACAACGCGACCCAGGTACATCACGACGACGTCATCGCACATTTCCGCGACGACACCCAGGTTGTGCGTGATGAGCATAATCGCCATCTGTTTGTCTTGTTGCAGTTTGCGAAGCAAATCGAGAATTTGCGCTTGCGTCGTCACGTCGAGCGCAGTCGTCGGCTCGTCCGCGATGAGCAAACGCGGATTGCACGAGAGTGCGACCGCGATCATGGCGCGCTGACGCAAACCGCCGGACAGTTCGAATGCGTACTCGTCAATGCGCCGTTCCGGTTTCGGAATGCCGACCGAGCGTAACGCTTCGATGCCGCGGTTGCGCGCTTCGGCTTTGGACGATTTGGTGTGCAACTGGATTGCTTCGATGATTTGCTCACCAACCGTGTGTACCGGGCTGAACGAGGTCATCGGCTCTTGAAAGACCAGTCCGATTTCCGCGCCGCGAATATCGCGCATTTCCTGGCTGTCCGGTAGCAATTTCGTGAGTTCGACTTGCGTGCCGTCCGCGCGCGTCAAGGTAATCGTGCCCTCGGCGATTTTGCCGGGCGATTCGATGATGCGCAGAATAGATTGCGCGGTCACACTTTTGCCGCAACCTGATTCGCCGACGATGCCAAGCGTCTTGCCGGGGTACACGTCGAACGTTGCGCCATCAACGGCTTTGACCGTGCCTTCGTCTTGGAAGAAATATGTTTTGAGATTCCGCACCGAAAGAAGTGGATTAGTCATATCGTCATCTAGTCTCATAGTCCAGTAGTCTTGTAGCCGGCTAGTCGGATAGTCTTGATGTCGGACTGATTGACTATTCGACTAAACGACTATTTGACTACAAGACGATTTTATCCGTACGGATCCGCCGCGTCACGCAAGCCATCGCCGGTAAAATTGAATGCGAGCACCGCGATAACGACCGGAATCACGGGGATGAGCAACCACGGCGAAATGGCGAGCGCTTGAACATTTTGCGCGTCCTGCAAAAGCACGCCCCAACTGATTGCGGGCGGACGCAAACCGAGACCCAGGAAACTGAGTGAGGTTTCGCTGATGATCATCGCCGGCAATGCGAGCGTCGTCGCCGCAATAATGTGGCTGATGAACGAGGGAACCATGTGCCGGAAAATGATGCGCGACTTGCTACATCCGAGCAGTTCCGCCTCCATCACAAAATCGTCTTTGCGCAAAGACAGGAATCGTCCGCGCACCACACGCGCCAGCTCCGTCCAGCCGATGAGCGAGATGATGATGGTGATGGCAAAGTAAATCTGGGTTACGCTCCAATCATTCGGCAATGCCGCCGTCAAACCCATCCAGAGCGGAATGGTGGGCAAGGAGCGTAAGATTTCAATGATGCGCTGAATCACCGTATCCAAAATGCCGCCGGCATAACCTGAAATGCCGCCCAGGACCACGCCGAGCAACAAACTGAGCGCGACACTGAACAAGCCAATCGTCAACGAGGTTTGCGTGCCGTAAACCAAACGTGACCAGAGATCGCGCCCCTGAACATCCGTCCCCAGGATGAACAAGGTTGTTTGAGCATCCGCGCCTTCAACCGCGAAAAGGTGTCGGTCGGTCGGAATAATGCCAAACAATTTGTATGGAAATCCTTGCCCGAACAATTTTAACGGCAATTTGGTTTCCATGTCCGGCACATAGACGCGTTTGAATGTTTTGGGATCGCGCGTGCCCTTGAGGGGATGAATGTACGGATTGAATTCGCCGTTGTCGAACCACACAATCGTTTGCGGCGCAATCAAACCGCGTTGCGCATCCGACTCGTTCGGGTCCGCATACGCCAAAAAATCAACGCTAATCACGATCAGATAAAAAAAGAGCAAGACCATCGCACCCAGCATGGCGAGTTTGTGTTTGCGAAAACGCCACCACATCAACTGCCATTGCGTTGCCACCGCAATTTTTTCTTCGGCGGCGGTGGTTGTGGTCATCTCTTGAGGAATGGTCGGTTCAGTCATTATTGTCTTCCCAAACGAATGCGCGGATCAACCCACATCAGCAACAAGTCCGAAATCAATGTGCCGATAACGGTGAGCACGCCAAGCAACAAGACGATTGTTCCGGCAAGAAACATGTCTTGCGCAACCAAGGATTTGAGCAATAGAGGACCGACGGTTGGCAAACTCAACACCATCGACACGATAATACTGCCCGACACGACATAGGGGAGCAAATAACCAATCGTGCTGACAAAGGGGTTGAGTGCAACGCGCACCGGATATTTCAGAATCACGCGCGTTTCGGATAGCCCACGCGCACGCGCGGTCATCACATACGGTTTGCGCAACTCATCGAGCAAATTCGAGCGCATGATACGAATCATTTGCGCTGTGCCGGCGATACCTAATACGACGGCAGGAATAGGAAGGTGTTGGATCAAATCCCAGACTTTGCCGGCACTCCAGGGCGCTTCGGCATAATCTGCCGAAAAGAGTCCGCCCACGTTCGCACCAAAGTACGAGAATCCAACGTACATCAAGATGAGCGCCAGCATAAAACCGGGAACCGCCAAGCCAATGAATCCGATGAAGGTGAATACATAATCGAGGAAGGAATAGCGGTTGACGGCTGAATAAATCCCAATCGGCAAAGCCAGCGCCCATGTGAGCACGATTGCCGCCAGCGAAATCACAATCGTCAATGCCATTCGGTCGCCGATCACATCCAGCACCGGGCGTCCCCACTCGACCGCCATGCCAAAGTTGCCTTGCGCAATCAAGCCCATCCATTTGAAATATTGCACATAGATGGGTTGATTGATGCCGTACTGTTCGCGGAGGGCTTGTTTTTCAGCTTCGGTAATGCCAGTCCCACCAGCCGACATGGTGTTTGCATAGGTGTCTACAAAATCGCCGGGGGGCAATTGGATGATGAGAAACGAAAGGATGGTAATTGCCCAGATGGTTAAAAGCGCTAACAGGATACGCCGAATCATGTATGCGATCATAAACATTGCCTTGGTAGGGGCGGGTTACCCCGCCCCTACAATTACATGTTACGACTTGAAGTAGTAAGTTGCTGGACCAGAGGTGCATGGAGTGCGTGCGTGTTGCGCATTCACCTGTCGTTCTGGAACGTTGCCCATATTGTTCTTGATAATACGGACGCCCATGAACGCGGGCGATTGCCCCACAATGCCGATGCTCCATTGTTGTTCGACGACGATCTTCCAAATTTCTTTGGCGCTCTTGATCTGGTCTTCTTCCTTCTGACCCATTGCCGCGCGGAACAAGTCCATCGCGCGAATCATTTCGGGGTCTTCGGGTTTCTTGCCTTGCGCGCCGTTCGACGCGAACCACTTGGCGTACGCCATACCCATGTGGCATTCGGCGGCGTCTACTGGCAACGCATGACGTCCAAAGAGATAGAGCATTTCCGAACCATCGTTCGCCCAGGTAATCATCTGGACTTCGTCGTTGGCATCCTTGCCAAACGCGAGGTTGCGTTCGGTCTCTTTGATATCGACATCAATGCCAATCTTCTTCCATTGTTGCTTGATCATTTCACCCATTTGGGTGTACGGCACAAATGACCCAGGTACCGTGATCATCTCAAGGCGCAGACGACCTTTGCCATCCAAGCGTTGACGATAACCATCGGCGTCCTTTTTGGTGTAACCCAATTTGTCGAGGAGATCGTTCGATTGCTTGAGATCAAGCGTGCACCATTTTTTGTTATATTCAGCACCAGGTGCGTAGAGCGTATCGGGGGCAGGCGCGGTCGAACCGGCAAAACCGACGCCGAGCCAGAACGCTTCGTTCAGTTGATCGCGGTCAATGCCCATCGAGAGTGCATGACGGAAATCTTTATTCTTGATCAACTTGGAGATTTCGGCATCGCCTTCGTACGCGTTACCCATGTGCAACGCCATATCGGAGCCGTTGAACGCTGGGTCGAGACGAACCGTATAGTTGCCTTTCTGAGCGTTTTCCAAGAAGACGGGCAACTTGGCGAGACCCATGTGGCGTTCTTGGCAATCGTACTCGCCCGCGATGGCGCGCAAGTTCGCGACTTCGGTATTCTCGGCAAGCGTCATCGTCAGCTTGTCGATGTACGGCAGTTGGTTGCCTTCGGTGTCGACTTGCCAAAAGTACGGGTTGCGTTCCATGCCCCAGGTTGGTGTGTTGATTGGCGAAACAGTTTTCCACGGGGTCATCGTCGGGCATTCGGGATTGAGCGCCCAGGAATAGCGATTCTTGAAATAGGACACCCAGTTATCAAAGCCAGCCGCTTTGGCTTTGGCATTCGCCGCATCAACGGACGAGTATTTGGGCAGGAATTGCTTGAGATAGTTCGACGGGCAGTACGCGCCACCGTTCGTTTGGAACGCACCGCGCGTGGCAAAGCCCGCACCCATCGAGGTGCTACCGGCGAGGATGTAGACAAAGTACGGATAAGCTTCGGGGAATTCAAAAGCGACGGTGAAATCGTCAACTTTTTTCATCACGCCGTTCTTGCCATTGATCTGGAATTCAAAGAACGGGGTGGGCACGAGGTCTTTGTTCAGATAGACATCTTCGTACCAGAACATGAAATCGTTCGCCGTAAACGGATCGCCGTTTGACCACTTGGCGCCCTTGCGCAGATAAATCGTGATCGTCTTGCCGTCATCGCTCACTTTCCAATCCTTGGCAAGCGCGGGCACGATTTTGTTGCCGGTGTAATCAAAGTGCAAAATCTTGTCGGCGGAGTTGATGCGGTTGCCATTTTCGTGGTCGGCGGGCCCCGTGAATGCGCGGCGCCAGTTTCCACCGTACTTGCCAACTTCTTTCAAGGGTTTGATGACCATAACTTCGGTGGGATCGGGCAAACGCTTGGCAACTTCGGGCAATTTGCCGGCTTTGACGAGATCGGCGAGCATCGGGGCTTCTTTGAATGTCTTGGGGTACTGTGCTACTTCGCGAATGATCGTCGGACCTTCGAGCTTGCCAACCAAGGAACTGCCCAGTTTGGGTGCCGCAGTGGGCGCGGCAGTCGGTGCGGGCGCTTTGGTAGGTTCAACTTTGGGCGCGGCAGTTGGAGCGGGAGCGCTCGTTGCCACCGGTGCGCTCGTGGGTTTAGGCGCATCCGTTGGTTTTGCCGCTGGAACAGCGGTGGGGGGAACAGCTGTGGGCGTTGGGGCGCAACTCGCGACGAGTGCGGCGGTGCCCATTGTCGCGAGACGGATAAAATCGCGACGGGTCATTTTCTTCACTGACATTTCAGATACCTCCTCGTACCAATTGGGTTTTGTGAAATTGCGAAAAGAAGATTCACCAGGTATAGAGTCCGATTCCTCCTTTCACGAATTGTCTAATCAGTTTGAGCCATGTTTTGATTTGACCAAATCCACGCGTTCAAAAACTTCGTCAATATGCTTTCGCATATTTGCGCTCGCCACAAGTTTATCGCGCCGAGCGATGCTTGCGACAACCGCCTCATGCGAAGCCATCGTCACTTGCCAGCTTTCTTCGATGCTGGCCGTGTAAACGATGACCATGTAAATGCTCTTCATCAACGAATCGAGCACACGCAAGAGCAACCCATTGTCCGCCAACACCCAGATTGCGCGATGCGTGTCCAAATCACTTTTACGATACGCCAACCCGTCCTTACTCGCAATCGCTTCGCGCATTCGATTGAGCTGGTCGAACATCGGCACGCAATTTTCCGGCGTTGCATGTTCGCACGCCAACTCGACGGCGATGGGTTCCAACGTTCGACGCAAAAGGTACAGCTCTTTGATTTCCTTTTCGTCTACTTGAATTACCGTGCGTGTTCCGTTGCGACTGACCACCAATCCTTCGCGTTCGAGCGCGAGAAGCGCATCACGCGCTGGGATGCGACTGGTACCGAGCATTCGAGCGACTTGACGCTCAATTAATTTCGTTTGTGGCGGGAGAGCGCCGCTTATGATTGCATCACGGAGGATATCAACTGCTTGCTCGCGCAAGAGCTTTTGTTCAATCCGGAGATTTAGATGATCTATTTCTTCTTTTTTCATTTAATCTGGTATCTGGTATACCATATACCATATTTTACAACCAAAAGTCAATACTTGGCAACGCCTTTTCATCAATAAGTGCGTGGCACATATCCGAGATTGCGTGAAATCGTTTTGGCGGTTTCTAACACACGCGCGCCAATGCGCGCAACGTCGGACATGGCAAAGCGCGCACTTGGGGCAGACACGCTGACCGCGGCGATGGGTTTGCCGGCATGATCAAACACAGCCGCGGCAACGCAACGCCCGCCGACCTCATTCTCTTCGTCATCAAGCGCAAAACCCAACTCACGCACCTTGTCGAGTTCCTCTAAAAAGCGCGCGCGGTCCGTGATCGTGCGCGTCGTAATCGCCGGCAAACCGTACTTTTTGATAAACGCCTGAACTTCGACGAGCGGGACGCACGCGAGAATTGCTTTGCCGAGCGCGGTGCTGTGCGCCGCCGCACGCTTGCCCACCTCGGAATGCACACCGAGCAATTTCGTGCCGAGTAAGCGTTCGATGTACACAGCATCGCCGCCATCTATAATCGCCAGGTTCACCGTCTCATCGAGTTCATCGCGCAAAACCTGGAGCGCCGGAAATGCAACATCACGCACCTGGAGTTGATTTAACACCGAGGAGGCGCGTTCAAGCAATTTGAAACCCAGCCGATATTTGCGCGTGGTCGCATTTTGCGCGAGATAGCCATTGATTTCGAGTGTGCGAATCAAACTGGACGCCGTACTCTTGTGCAGTCCAAGTTGTTTTGCAATATCCGTATTGCCAAGTTCAGGGGTGCGTTCGTCAAACAGATTGAGGATATCAATCGCGCGCTGGAGTGAACCAATAACTTTAGGTGAGCGTTGCATTTGTCCCGCCATTGGGATACGAGTCCGACAATCGAATACTTGGGCAAGCGTTCAACAATGTCGTCCTACGCTCGACAATATAGCACGCCGCTCATAATGGCGTCAATGTTCAAATTGGTCAAAAACGCCGACTGGCACACACCCAGATTCTGAATTGGCAAAAATAGCATCTTGCTATATTCTGCATCTCGTCAACGCGGTATCTGACCATCGAATTGATTTATCGCCGGGAGGAGCAACTCATGAACGCCGAAAATTCAGGCAATGGATTTGCGATCTTGAACCAACATCTGGCTTATTGGCAACGAGCCAACCCGACTGCACTCGTCAGCAAAATGCCCCAGCCGTACTGGGGTGGCAAGCCCTACCCTTTGCGTGGACGCGACATCACCGAGCCAACCGCGATTACGCCGGACGATATTGACCTGGATCGCTTACTTGGGTTAG
>CAZPIR010000064.1:0-2063 GCA_964586085.1 uncultured Anaerolineaceae bacterium
CGGCCTGGCGCTGGTCGGCAAGTCCAACGTGCTGACCTACACCTTCGGGCTGTGGAATCGCGTTTTTGCGGACCTCGGGAACCGGGAGTTCCCCGACATCCGGCGCGAGTATTACCACGTGGATGCCGTCTGCCTGTACATGGTGCAGACCCCCGAGATGTTTGACGTGATCGTCACCACCAACCTGTTTGGCGACATCATCACCGATCTGGGCGCCGCCGCACAGGGCGGGCTGGGCGTGGCGGCCGGGGCCAACCTGAATCCCGGCGGGGTCAGCATGTTCGAGCCGATTGGCGGCACCGCGCCGGCGTGGGCGGGCAAGAATGCCATCAACCCGGTGGCGGCGATCTGTTCCGGAGCCAATCCGGTGGCGAACCCCGGCGGCGCGGCGACAATCAGTTTTGTGGCGTCGCCGGCGACGATTGCCGCCGGGCAGTGCAGTATTTTGCGTTGGGATGTCGAGAACGTGCGCGAAGTTTATTTTGAAGGCGCGGGTGTGTCGGGACACGGCGAACAACAACAATGCCCGGCGCAAACGACGACGTACTCGCTCATCACGATTTTGCTTGATGGCAGTCCGCGCACGACAACGGCAACGCTCACTGTGTCTGGCAACGCGCCGCAACCGGTCGCCCAGGTTCCAACCGCGCCGACTAGTTTGCGCGTGACCGCGACGACGAAAACCACCGCACGCATCGCTTGGGATGATAAAGCGGACAGCGAAACCGGTTTTGAAATTCAGGTCGAAGGCGGTGCGAGTGTGCGGACGAATGCGAACGAGACCCAGTACGAAATGACTGGCTTGACGTGCCATCGCGCGTACAACTTTCGCGTGCGCGCCGTGAACGCCGCCGGTAATTCGGCGTGGAGCAATCAAGTGACCGCGCAAACACTCGCGTGCGATGGCGGCGGAGCATCGTTCGCGGCAACGAGCGCGACCGTCAGCGTTAATCGTGCAACGTACAGCGGACCTTGTCCGAACACGTTTACCGCCGGCGCCAAGATCGTGGCGAATGGCGCGGGCACAGTTCGGTATCGTTGGGAACGCAGTGATGGGCAGATGAGTGACACGCGCATGTTGCCGTTCGATGCCGCCGGCGAAAAAATGGTAACGAATATAGATTGGTCCATCGGCGCGTCGGGAAATTATTGGATGCGCTTGCACGTGCTCGAACCGAACGACCTGGTTTCGAATCGCGGCGAATCGGTGTGGACGTGCACGAGCGCGCAAACGTCGTTCGTGGTGACGAGTGTTAGCGTAGATGTCGAGCCGGAAATTTTTAGCGGTACGTGTCCCAAGAGCATCAACTATTCCGGCAAGATCACGACGAACAGCGCGGGGACGGTTTCATATCGCTGGGTGCGTAGCGACGGGGTCGGTGAAACGCGCACGTTGAATTTTTCCGCCGCGGGTACGCAAACGGTGACGAGTGGTACGGTGACGTACAATCAATCGGCGACATATTGGGCGAAGCTCGAAGTACTCGCGCCGAACGCAATGACCTCCGATCAAGCCAAGTTCACGCTCAACTGTACCAGCCCGGCGATTGTCACACTCGCCAGTGTGAATATCAATCCGACGGCGTACACCGGCAGTTGTCCGCACACATTTAATTTCAACGGCACGATTGTCACGAACGCGCCCGGCACGGTAACGTATCGCTGGGAACGTAGTGACGGCACCGGCGAAACACGCACGCTGAATTTTGCGGCGGCGTCTAGCCAAACCGTGCAGAGCGGCGATTTCAAATCGGGAAGCAGTGGAACATTCTGGGCGCGTCTGCATGTGCTCACGCCGAACGACAAGGTTTCGAATCAAGCGCAATTTGTGTTGACGTGCAAGTGAAGCAGATTTCCAATTTGCCAAGCAAGGAAGTGAAAAAATGTGCAACCAACTTTCACGCCGTGACTTTATCAAACTCGGCGCAATGACACTCGGCGGGATTGCGCTCGCCGGGTGTCGCGGCGAACAAATCGTCAAGGTGACGGCAACGCCGGTAGCGACCGCATCGCCCGCGCCAACCTTTGCGAGCGGGACAATCGCGGACACGATTTTCGTCAAC
>CAZPIR010000064.1:2073-2569 GCA_964586085.1 uncultured Anaerolineaceae bacterium
CAGCATCGCGCAAGCGCTTGCGATCAAGGACGGTTTGATTTTGCGAACCGGGACGACGGACGTGATTCGTGCACTCGCCGGCGCGCAAACTCAAATGATTGATCTGCGCGGCAGAACGTTGACGCCGGGCATTATTGACACACACAATCACTTGAGCGTCCTGGGTTTGACCGGCGTGCTCTACCTCGACATCAATCCGCCGGCGGTGCGAACGCTGGCGGAACTGCAAGCAAAAATCGCCGAAGCAGTTTCGAAAAAAACAAAAGGCGAATGGGTGATCGCGCAGGGATTCATTTCGTTCGAGGGGCGTAACCCGGAGAAACGCGACCTCGACCCAGTTTCGCCCAACAACCCGGTGATGCTCATCAATCAAGGTGGGCACATCGGCACGGTCAATTCATACGCGCTCAAGTTGGCGAACGTGGCCGCGAGCACGCCGAATCCCAAGTTCGGCATGTTCGCGCGCGACGCGAAAGGCGAACCGACCGGCGTGTTG
>CAZPIR010000064.1:2579-7689 GCA_964586085.1 uncultured Anaerolineaceae bacterium
ATCGTGTGTTCAAGACCACCACGGCGCAGGATGCGATGGATATTTTCCGCAAGCTGTGGGCGGACTTGGTGACGCCGCAAATTTACGAGCAAGCCATCGCGTCGCCGCAAGCAAAATTCGCCGCCGCCGGGGTGACGACGTTTTGCGACAACAACGCGCGCGGACTTGACCGGATGAAAGCGTACTTTGACGCCGGGCGCAATCGCAAGATGACGATTCGCGGCGCGATTATGAACACCATCGAGTACTATCCCGAACTTGCTGGACGCCCCGAAGCGATCAAGGCGATGCAATACGAGGATGATTATTTGCGTTTTCGCGGTTACAAATTTTTGCTCGACGGCGCGGCAGTGGCGATGAACACACACGATCCGCACAAGGGCGTCGCGTGGAACATTGCGACCTGGGAAGCGCGCGCGCTGAACGACGCGGTGAAAACGCTACACGCGCTCGGCTATCAATGTTCGTTTCACGTCGTCGGCGACGCGGCGGTAGACCTCGCGCTCGACGCGATTGAAGCCGCGCAAAAAGCGAGTCCGCGTTCCGATGCGCGGCATCGCATCGAGCACGCCGCGCTCAACACGGACAAGGCACTCAAGCGCATGAAAGAATTGGGCGTGATTGTTTCGACGCAACCGCAAGCGTTGCGTTTGCTCGGCGATGCTCTGCGCGAGCAGTTGGGCGAAGAGCGCGCCAAGCGATTGATTCCCACGCGCACGTGGCTCGACCTCGACGTGCCGTTGTGTCTCAGTTCCGATGCGCCGACTCTGCCGTGGTACTCGCCTCAGGTCACGCTGGCTGGCGCGATGGGGCGCACGACCGCGAGCAATCACGTGCTTGCGCCGGATCAATGCCTCACGTTCAAAGAAGCGTTGCGCGCGCACACAGTGACGAGCGCGTTTGCGCTGTTCCAGGAAAAAATCAAAGGCGCGCTGATGCCGGGGATGATGGCGGATGTGATCGTGTGGACACAAGACCCGGCGGCGCTATCGTGGCAACATTTGGTCAACACGACGATTGATTTGACGATGGTGGGAGGCAAAGTGATTTATCAAAAGACGTAAAGGAACAACCGGGACAATAGACTTGTCGGAATGAAAATAGCGTCCACGAAGGAGACGAAAAAATACTGGAAAATTTGCGGTTCTTTGCTCTTCGGGGAAAAAATTATTACCGATGATGTCTAAATGGAGGCGTCCCGGTTGTTGCGTGTAGGCAATGCGGCTATGCAAACCAAGTATATTTTATTTTTAGAAAATGATATACGCTACACGAATGAGATCAAAAAAATTATGGGGCACACCAATTTTCCGTGTGCCCCATTCATTTTATTTTTTGCCGCGCTTTGCTTGCCGCGCCGGTCTTTTATTGTTGGGCATGTACTTGTCGAGGAGCAGACCCAGGTTTTCTTTCGCTTTTGTCGGGATCGCATCGCGCGAAGTGATGATGGAATCGCGCAAGGCGTTGGGGCAGGGGCAATGTTCGCGCGCGCTGGGAATTTCGTCGGCAACATAACGCACGATGCGTTTCGCCATCTCTGCATTCTTGAGCAAATTCTGAATGACCATCTCGACGGTGACCGAATCGTGCGACGGATGCCACACATCGTAATCCGTGACCATCGCCACCGTCGCATAACAAATCTCGGCTTCACGCGCCAGCTTGGCTTCGGGAATCGCGGTCATGCCGATAATATCCATCTTCCACTGACGATATGTTTCGGATTCGGCTTTGGTCGAAAATTGCGGACCGTTGATGACGACGAGGTTGCCGCCTTGGTGTGTGCGTGCGCCGGCTTTTTGCGCGGCGGCGTAGAGCATCTCGCTCAATTCTGGGCAAAATGGATCGGCGAATGAAATATGCACCACCAGACCTTCATCGAAAAACGTCGAGGCGCGTCCGTTGGTGCGATCAAAAATCTGATCGGGAATCACAATGTCGAGCGGCGCAAAATCTTCGCGCAAACTTCCGCACGCGCTCAACGAGATGATGCGTTCGACGCCGAGAGATTTGAGCGCAAAGATGTTGGCCCGCGCCGGCAATTCGTGCGGTTTGATGCGATGACCGCGCGCGTGGCGGGGCAGAAACGCAATCCTTTGGTTACCTAAGGTGCCCAAAATGATCGCATCGCTCGGTGAACCAAAAGGAGTTTTGACCTTGACCTCTTTGAGATCGGTCAAGCCATCCATTTGATACACGCCACTGCCGCCGATGACACCGATGGTTGCTTTTTGCATTCTCTCTCCTCCTTAAGAGTACGCCAGACTGTCACGCACGCTAATCCGCGTTGCGTTACGCGCCGGAATAATCGAAGCCAATGTTGAAATGACCAAAATAATAACGAGCCAAGCGACAATTGCCGCGCCGTTGAATTGATAATAAAGATTTGCGCTGAACATGGTTTGCCCCAACGCGTTCGCCAATCCTGGACTGATTAAAAGTGACAGTGGCACGGCAATGAACCAACTGAACGAACCTTGCAACGCGCCCTCCATCAAAAACATGCCCATGATCGTGCCCGAACGGGCGCCGACCGCACGCAGAACGCCAATCTCTTTCGTGCGCTCGACGACGCTGATTGAAAGCGTGCCCATCAACGCAATGCCGCCGACCATCGCGACGATGATGGCGAGTGCGAGCATCATCGAAGTGATGAGTCCAAATTGCGCTTCGTTGCCCTGACGATTTTCCGGCTCGGTCACGCTAATCGCAACCTTGATGCCACGCGCTTCGAGCGTTTCTTTTAATTGCCGGTTTGTGGCAATCACGGTGTTTGCGTCGCGCGCGTTCATGCGCACGTACATCATGCCGCCACGACTGAGGCGTTGCGTGGTCACAAACAACGTGTCCTGCGGAAGGTAAATCACATCGTCGTTAAACCCGCCGGCAAAAACCGGATCATACAAGCCGATGATCTGCCAATCGCTTTTGCCCAGCTCGCCCAGGTCAAGGGTTAATGTATCGCCAACGGTCGCACTGCTTTTCTTTGCCAGGTCTTTAGTAATCACGATCACGGTCTTGTCACCCGGCTCCAGCCAACGCCCGCCAACCATGAACGGTTTGAGAAAATCGCTTCCCGGCGGCACACCCTCAATCGAACTGCCCACACCGGCTTCGCGCGTTTGTTTGCCCCCGACCAACACGTTCGCGCTGTGGGTGTAGCGCACTTCGACCTTGGCAACACCTGGCACCGTGCGCGCGATTTCAATCACGCGGTCAATGTTTTGCGAGCGCGCGAATGAAACCGTCGCATCATACTTGTGCGTCTCGTAAATTTTGTCGAGCGTGAGATTGATCGAAGAAGAGAGCGACATGACCATCAAGAACATGGTGCCGGCAATCACAAGCACGAACTGGGTGAGAAGCAAACGACCTTTGCGCCGGAACATATTGCCAAGCGAGGTTGCATAATGCGAGGGCAAAAATCGTGCGCCAATACGTTCCACCACACGGTCGAGCCAGTTCGAGCCAAAGTCTGCGCCCAGACCGTAACTCGCAATCGCTTGACGCACAGTGAGTCGCGCGCCGCTGAGCACAGGGAACACACCGGCTAACAAGGGCACGGCAAGTGCCGAGATAACCTGGAAAATGATTGCTTGGTTTGACACCTGGAAATCATTGTAATCAATGTTGAATAGGTTTAAAAAATATTGCGTGATGCTGAATGCGGTAAATGCGCCGAGTGGTAAAGCAATCAACAGCGCGAGCAAGCCATAGACGAACACGCCGGCAAGGTAAACCTGGACAATCGTCACAGACTGACCGCCAATCGCTTTGAGGATGCCAATTTGATCGGTTTGTTGTGTGATGAGCGCATTGACCGTATTGTAAACGAGCACCACACTCATCAACAACGAGACCACCGCCAACAATTGCATCACGAGGACAAACCCTTCCATGAACGCGCGTCCCCAATGTTTTTCCGGGTCCTGATACATCGTCGCGCCAATGCCAATGTCCAGCTTGGCGAGGCGATCCTTGATGTCCGTGGCAACTTGCTTGGCATAGTCCTCGCTGTACGGTTCGATTTGGATGTACGCCGAGTTGAATTTGCCCGCCGGAATGCCAAGTCGTTCCATGCCCTGCGCATCCATGAAAAAGAATGCCAGGTCAAAGAACATGGGCGGCGGCACGAACGGGTGACGAATTTTGCCAGAGAGAGGTAGTTCGCGTTCGACGTTGCCGATTTTGAAAATGATCTGGTCGCCGAAATCCTTGTTCAAAAATTGCGCCGCCATCCGCTCGATGCCCACATCATCTTTTTTGGGCCAGCGTCCTTCTTTCAGCTGGACGATTTGATATTGCTGTTCGTCGAAATCGTCGAGCGTCGTGACCACGCCCTGTTTCCAGGGCGCATCGGGCGCAACTTTGTACTGGATTGTATTTTGACTAAAGGGCTGGATGCCGGCAACACCTTGCACCTCTTCGAGCGCGAGAATTGTATCGCGATCAACCAGGGTGTTGAACGTGATTTGAATGTGCGATGGATTGACCGCGCGATGGGCTTGATCCATGCCGGTAAGCATCTGGTCGCTCATGCCGAACATCGCGCCAATGGCAAACACGCCCGCGGCGATACTCAGCACCGCGAGAATCGTGCGGCTCTTGCGATTCCACAAATCAAACCAAACTTTATTCCAGATGACGCCCATAGTTTAAAGGATGCGGGATGAAGGATGAAAGCCAAAAAATGCCAGCAAAATTTTTCATCCTTCTGTCTTCATCCTTCATCCTTTCGCTAGTATCCTGCCCAGCTCGGTTTGCCCACGTACTCGTCACGTGTAATTTTGCCGTCGAGGATTTCGACGACGCGCGGCACACGGCGCGCAAGTTCCTTGTCGTGCGTGACCATCAACATTGTTTTGCCCTGCGCGACGATGCTCGAAAAAAGTTCAAACACATCCTGCGACGTGCGCGAATCAAGATTGCCGGTTGGTTCGTCGCCGATGATGAGCGGCGGATCGTTTGCCAGCGCACGCGCAATCGCGGCGCGTTGTTGTTGTCCGCCAGAAACCGCGCTCGGCAATTTGTTGGCGTGTTCTGTCATGCCGACAATGCCAAGCAAGTGTAGGGCGCGTTCACGGCGTTCCTTTGGCGTGTACTTGTTCGC
>CAZPIR010000064.1:7699-11965 GCA_964586085.1 uncultured Anaerolineaceae bacterium
GCAGAATCACATTTTGCAATAAACTCAACGCCGGCAACATTTGAAAGAACTGGAAGATGATGCCGACATTTTCGCCGCGCCATGCCGCCAGTTTGTCCTCGCTCATTTTGTGCACCGGCTTGCCGGTCACAATAATTTCACCGCTACTTGGACGGTCAATTCCAGTGATCATGTTGAGTAGAGTGGATTTGCCATTGCCTGATGGTCCGACAATCGAAACAAATTCGCCGGACTGGACGGCAAAGGACACTCCTTTTAAAATCGTCACTTCGGTATTGCCGACCGCGAATTTTTTTACGACATCTTTGATTTCAACTATTTTTTGTTTGCCGTTCGATTCAGCCATCATAACTCCAGTCGTCAGACATGTTCTGACTACTGCTTTACATTCGCGCCGACCAGATGATGCTGGGTTTGGCTTGGTAGGCGTCCGCATCGTAAAAGTTTGCCAAATTCAGTTGACCATCCACTTGATTCACAATGTCGAGTGGCACCGGTACATAATTTTCCCGGCGTTGATAGGCAATCATCAAGCCGGTTTTATTTTGCGTGAACAGGTTGATTGCCATCGCCGCAAAGTTCGCCGCGCCCAGCAGGTCTTGACCATCCGGTTCGCCGGTGCGTAACAAGTACGACAGCGGCTGGAACAAGATACGTTTGCCGGTAAGGTTTTCCAACATCTCGACAACCGCCGCGCCACTACCACCCACGCGCGCGCTCAGGTCCTGCACCAACTCGAATACAATTTCATCCCGTGCCAAACCTTGTCCCTTGGTCGCGATGGCTTCGGCTTGCGCGCGCGCCTCGGCGAGACGTGACAGGGTTGGCACATACTTTGATACGACGGCAGGTTCGATGGAAGCGGCTTCGCTCATCGTCAACAGCGCATAGTTTGCCGGATTCGCGTGTTGATCTTGGAGTAATAACTCGGCGAGCTTGCCGGGATCGAATGAAACTTCGGGGATGAGCGTGCGGTCGGAGCCGGCAAGAAAACCAATCAACATGGTGGGCAAGCCGGACGAGCGACCCAGGATTTCGATGACGGCGATCTCTTCGCGCGATCCAGCCATCGCGCGAATCTCTTGAACAAAGTGCACGCCACGCGCGAGTGCCGTCGAAAAACCGAGCGAGTACTCGCTTCCATTCACGTTGTTGTGTACCGTTTTCGGAATGCCGATGATGGGCACACCCTCGCGGTTCAGGCGCGAAGCATATTGCAGTGCCAACGCATCGCCGAGCACGATGAGTACATCGAGGTGCAATGCGTTGACCACACGCTTGATGTGCGCGGTCAAATCCACTGTCGCTTGATCAGCGACCTGGGATTGCAAAAAACCTGGGACAGATTTGGGTGGAACGGCGCTGGGATCAAGTCGGCTCGCATGGAGAAATGAGCCAGGCATCCGGTCAATATCGCGCACGCGCATTTTGACGAGCGGCATTACTTGCTCGCCGTGCGTCGCCACATCGTCTGGGTCAAAACCCAGCAAACCTTCCCAGCCCTTGCGAATACCAAACACTTCGTACCCGCGATCAATCGCGTGATAAGTGATGGATTTGAGACAAACATTTTGTCCCGGCGCATCGCCGCCGGCGGTTAGAACACCAATTCGTTTGGTCATAAGTGTGCCTCACTTTGCCATATATACTTGCGTCATTATATTCTGGTCGTAAAAAACGACAAATTGCCGGGATGGCATTGCCCACGTATAATCAGCCACGAGGAAACAAATTCATGCCAACTCTTTTACCGGTCTTTCGTCGGGCGCTCGTGATGTTCCTACTCATGGGCGCATTACTGCCCATTCACGCGGCACATGCGCAAACGCCCACGCCCGAACCACCCATCGGCAAAATTCTCGCCCGGTCGGGCGATGCCTATATTTCGTTCGAGGAAACAACTCGCATCTGGGAAATCGGCACGGACGCCATTCGTCGCCGGATGGATTATGATCCTGCCGCCGGCTATCGTTTGCGTGGTCTCAAACACAAGACAACCAATCGCGAGTGGCTCGCGCCCGGCGGCGCGAGTGCGGAATTGCGCGTTGTCATAGAAGGACAGATCATCACCGGCGCATCACACGATTTTGAATTGCGCAGTTATTCAACCAAAACGAATCGCGATGGCTCAGTTGAATTGCAAGTGTCCATCGCCAATGCGATGCTCGCGGCGCATTTACACTATGTCGCGTTTCCACGCACAAGCGTCATCGAACAATGGGTCACACTCGAAAATGTCAGCGGGCGGACACTTGCCAACCTGGATGTGCTCGACTCAATTTCGTCCAGCTTGCGCCCATCGTCCGATGCGTTGACGTTGTATTGGGTTCAGGGCGTCAGTCCTGAAATTGCCAATCAACAAGGTGTGCAACCGGTACCGGCTTTGCGTTTGCAATCCGCGCAACTCAATGAGGGCGTCGAAAAAGTGATTCGTTCGGGTGCGCGCGCCTCCGAAGAAGCGATGGGTTGGTTTGTGCTCGCCGCGCCAAATTTGCGCGAGGGTTTATTTGCCGGCATCGAGTGGTCGGGCTTGTGGCAAGTGCGCGCGCGGCGCGAAGCCGGGCAAACCACTTTGCGTGGCGGTCTAGACCAGTTGCATCACAATCTCGCCCCTGGTGAAAGGTTCGAATCGCCGCGCCGCTTTCAGGGATTTTTTCGCGGCGGCATTGACGATGCCGCGTTCGCCTCCCACGCGTTCGCGCGCAATTTCCTTTTGCGTCCGCGCCCCGTTGATTTTCCGTACACGCAATTCAACACCTGGTTCGCGTACTATACCGACATTCATGAAGATAAACTCAAACGCGACGTAGATGTTGCCGCCGAATTGGGATTGGAAGTCTTTGTCGTTGACGCGGGCTGGTACGAAGGGTCGCCCGCCGGGGCGGACTTTTCATTTGGCTTGGGCACGTGGCGCGAACACCGCGAAAAATTTCCGAGCGGTCTCAAAGCATTTTCCGATTACGTCCACAGTAAAAAAATGCAATTCGGACTCTGGGTCGAACCGGAACGCATTGAGGTCAAGCATGTCGGTCCAGGTCGTGAAATTCCAATCGAATGGGTTTCGCCGGTAACGAACTGGAATGGTGAGTTGCCGGAAGGCGCGGCGCGCACCACTCAGATTTGTTTGGGTAATTCCCAGGCGCGCGCGTGGATGAAAACCTGGCTCGCGCGGCTCGTGCGCGATTATCATCTCGACTGGCTCAAGTGGGACAATAATGTGGCGCTCTCGTGCGATCCACCCGGTATGCCGGGTTATAACAATTACGCGCATGTGATGGGGCTGTATGATGTGTTTGATTATTTGCGCGCCGAGTTTCCGAATTTGATTATCGAGAATTGCGCAAGTGGCGGCAATCGGATGGATTATGCGCTGATGCGGCGCACGGATGTCGCGTGGCTCAGCGATCAAACCGATCCCAGTTATCGCGTGCGCTATCACACCATCGGCGCGAGTTTTCCATTTCCGCCGGCATATCTCAACTCGTTCATTGTCGAATCCTGGTTCGAGCCGTTGGATATTGCCCAAAATGATTCGGCGCTTTTACGCAGTTGGTTGCGCAGTCGAATGCTTGGCGCGTTCGGCATTTCGGCGAGCACAGAAGCGTGGGGAAGCGAACTGCGCGATGGCATGGCACTCGAAATTCAGCGCTACAAAAGTGTGCGCGACATTATTGCCAAAGGTCGCCTGTATCATTTGCTCCCACAATCCGATTTGAGTCTACCGATGTTACAACCACCGGTCGAGCCGGACGCGATTGAATTTTACGATGCGACCACACAACGCGGTGTCGTATTTCTGTTTCGCGGGAGCACATCGTGGAATGATCGGCGGGTGCTGTTGCTTGGCTTGTCGAACAACACGATCTATGATGTCAACTCGGCGGATGGCACAATTGCGCTTCGCCAAACCGGGCGTCAACTGATGAGCCAGAGTCTTACCTTGCGCTATCCACCCGAACATCCTTCGACCTTGTTGTTCATCAAACCGGCGAACGCTACGCGCTAGGAAATTTTTCGATAATCAATTTGTGTGTATCCCGCGCCCCAAGGATCACCGCGCTCATAAATTCCCAGACCTTGATTGCGCGCGAGGCGCAAATAATTATCCGCGCCGGTTGCGATACCCCACTCGGCATGATAGAAATCGCACAGCACCGAATCGAGCGCGACCGGGTCGGTGGCAAAGAACAAACTGTTCGGCGTCTGATCGCCAAATGTTTTCAGCAACATCGCCGGCGAATTCCAATCATCGCCGCTGAACAAACC
>CAZPIR010000065.1:0-3340 GCA_964586085.1 uncultured Anaerolineaceae bacterium
AAGAATTTAACGCGTATCCCGGCACGTACTATTTGACGCGCGGTTGGTTGGAGAGTGGAAGCAATCCATTAGCCGAGTACGAAAAACTCGTTGCCAAGTACGGCGTTGAAACCGCCGATTGGTTGATTGACCAACAATATCGCAATTATCGGCGTTTGGTTTTCATTGCGCTGGACGAAGCCAACTTGGCGGCGAATCGTGAGCACGTGGATCAGATTGCCGGGTTTTGTGCGACCCGGTGGGGAATGCAGTTTGAGACGCAGATCGGCACGGGTACTTTTATCGCCTGGCTGATGAATGATGCGCTCAAGCAACCAACTTTATCGGACGACTTGTTGGTTGTTCCACCCGGTGGAGAGGTTACACAAGAGCGGTTTGTCCATCTGGCGTGAGGTGAATGGGCTAGAGCAGTTTCCAATTGGGTTTATGGTTGGCTTGGTGGAGACGTTGCCGTGCTATGTCTCTAACGTGCTGTGAATTTAGACAAGGCGGGTGTTTCGATTTACTCGAAACACCCGCCTTGTTTTTGGCGATGGATTTTGGTGGTTAGGCGGCGCGCGATCCTGGCACCGCAACCGAGTGAATCAACTCGTCCACGACTGCGCGTGGGTCAACATTCTTTAATCGCGCGGCGGGACTGATGATGAGCCGATGCGCGAGTGCCGTTTCGACGAGTGCCTTGATGTCGTCGGGCGTGACGAAATCGCGACCCAGGATGGCGGCACGGGCTTGGGCGGTTTTGTACAACGCGAGTGAGCCGCGCGGACTCGCGCCGAGGTAAATGTCCGGATGTTTGCGCGTCGCATCCACCAATGCGAGAATGTACTCTTTCACGAGCGCATCCACATAGACATCCTTGACTGCGCGTTGCGCGGTCATCAATTCGTCTGCGCTTGCGACCTGGGCAACCTCTTCAATTGGATGCGCCACGCGTTGTGCGTCGAGCATTGCCATCTCGTCTTTGTTCGCCGGATAACCGAGTCGAATGCGGAGCATGAAACGATCGAGTTGCGCTTCGGGCAGGGGAAAGGTTCCTTCGTACTCGATAGGGTTTTGCGTTGCCATCACAAAAAAAGGTTGCGGCATCGCGTACGTCATCCCGTCCACCGTGACCTGGCGTTCTTCCATACATTCGAGGAGCGCGCTCTGTGTTTTGGGTGTCGCGCGATTGATCTCGTCGGTCAACACGATTTGCGCGTGCACCGGTCCGGCGCGAAATTCAAACTCGCGTGTTTTTTGATTGAACATGCTCACGCCGGTCACATCGGTCGGCAACATGTCGGGCGTGAATTGCAAACGCTTGAATGAACAGCCGAGCGATTTGGCAATCGCGCGCGCGAGCATCGTCTTGCCCACGCCCGGCACATCCTCGATGAGAATGTGTCCCGAACACAACAGCGCGACCATCGCGAGTTCGACTTCGGCGTGTTTGCCCAGGATGACGTGCTCGACGTTCGCCGCCACTTTTTCGACCAGTGATTGAATCGGTTGAATGTTTGACATGCCGGGATTATACTCGCAATTCTTGAAAACGAAAAGCGTTTAGAAAAATTTGCGCCCCCAATCCAATCCTTGGGGGCGCATTGATTATGGCGAACAGTTGTTGGTAAACGCGGCGGGGGCAGAGGAGACGTTGCTGGGCGAAAGAACGTGCAACACCTCCGACCAGGTTCCTTTGGGCGCGGCGCTCCAAGTGTCGGTCACCTGTTGCGTGCCTGCCGTGCTAAACACGAGTGTTGCCGTTGCTTTTGGAATGCCGGTGCTAGGTTCCCACCGATAGGTCACGGTTGTTGCCATGTCTACCGTGATCGAACCGGTAAAGGTAAAGTTCGCGCCGGTGCACGCGCCAGTGTACGGCGATGCCGGTTGTACCGCAACGCCAATGCTGACGGATGGCGTGGGTGTGCGCGTGATTGTGGGCGTGGGCGTCACCGTCGGTGTGTTGGTCGGCGTGCTGGTCGGTGTGTTCGTCGGTGTAAAGGTGCGTGTCGGCGTCGGCGTGTTCGTCGGCGTGGGCGTGTTGGTTGGTGTCGTCGTTGCGGTAGGCGTGTTGGTTGATGTCGGCGTGACTGTCGGTGTCGGCGTCATCGTGTTGGTTGGCGTTGGTGTGGGTGTCGGTCCCAGGACGGTTCGAATCAATTCATTGTTGTTGTAATTGACTTCGGCGATTTCCTGGTTGGGATTGACGCGCACGGAAACACTATGCGTGCCGAGCACTGTCCCGGTCGGCAAAAAGAGCGAAACATCCTGTCCCGCTGGCACCGTCGAGATTTTGCGATGCGAATCCATGACGATGCTGTCAATCCGAACTTCGGTGAGGAAGGGGCGCGAGACATCGCCGTTGCCAATGTTGCGAATGGTATAGTTGAGCAAGCCGTTCGTGTCAATCCAAATTTCGGTCACAACCAGGTCGGGCAATTCTTGTACGCTGACCACAATCGTGCGATCCACTGTGCCGACGGAATTATTGGCGATCAAGGTGTACGTGGTGTTTGCCACCGGCGAAAAGAGTTTATTGCCGGTCGCTTCTACGCGTTCTTGATTGAGATACACCACATCTGCGCCGGTAACACTCCAATTGATGAGCACCGATTGCCCGCGTGTGATGACGGTTTGATTCGCCGTGAACAGATTGATCAACGGCGGCGGATTGACGACCACGGTTGCCGTTGGCGTGGCGGTGCGCGTGCTGATCGGCGTGATGGTTGGCGTTTCGGTTGGCACGGTCGGCGTGGCGCTGGGTGTGACGGAGATTGCCGGTGTGGCACCGGCTGTGTTGACGGTGAACGACCAGTCACGGTACGCCGAATTGCCATCCTCGTTTTTTACTTCGACGTGAACGATGTGCTGGCTATTGTCCAAATCTACCACCAGCGAAACCGAACTTTCGGCGAGGGTCGCTTGGCGTGTGACATCCTTGCCGTCGAGTAAAAGCCGAACCGAGGTCGGGTCAATCCGTTTCATATCGGAAAAAATTGCTTTGATCGTAACGCGCGATTGCGTAACGGTGGATTTGTCTGCCGGCTCGACGATGGGAATGCTGGGCGTCGAAGTTTCACGAAACGCAAAAAATCCTACGCCGACCGCGAGCGCGGTGACAAACAGGGCGATGATAAACGCAATGCCAATCAAGCGAAGCGAGCATCCTTCAGGCAGGAACGTGCGTGGGGCGGTTGTCGTTTCCGGTTCGTCGAGCGTGATTGAACTGGCGGTCAACTCTGGCTCTGCCGAGGCAGATGCGGTTAGCTCTGGCACTGCCAGTGTGGCGGGCGCGGCGGGGGACGGTGTTGGCGTGTTCGTCGGGGTGCGTGTCGGAGTACTCGTTGGGGTCTCGGTCGGA
>CAZPIR010000065.1:3350-11922 GCA_964586085.1 uncultured Anaerolineaceae bacterium
GTCGATGCAGATGCAGTTGGCTCTGGCACTGCCGGTGTGGGTGGCGGTGTTGGCGTGTTTGTCGGGGTGAGCGGAATTGTCGTTGGACGCAACGGTGTTGTTGCCGGCGGCAAGGCAGGCATCGAAGGCGCGGGGGCTGGTCCCGGCGCAAAGGTGGGCTGAGGCGTGGGGGTGTTGCCGCCTGCGCGCGTCGCCGCCAAAATTTTAATTCGCACCATCGCGGCGAGCGATTCGGGCAATACAATCGTCGGCACAAAACCGAACAGCGAACCTTCGGTGCCCACGCGGCGATGCAAGCCCCAGATGCGTTGCGGATCAATTTGCCCGGCGAGCGGACGACCTTGTTGCCGCGCTTCCAGGTCGAACTGGTGGTTGAATGAGCGGCGCGCTTCTTCCACGAGCCGATTGATGTCGGTGCGTGCTACGTTGAGCGCGCGCGCTTTTTCACTAGGTGAGAGGGCGTGCAGTTCTTCGACGATGAGCACGGCGCGATGGAATGCTGGCATCGCGCGAGCGGCACGCCAAATATCGCCGGCGAGACCGGCGACACTGGGTTCGGTTGAAGGGGGGAGCGCATCGAGCCAGTTGCGTTGGCGCAAAAAATTCACCGAGGCTTCGCGCGCCAAACCATAGACCCAACCACGCAACGATTCTTTATCGTTCGCGGTGGTAGCGAGCGCAAAGATGCGCGCGAACACTTCTTCCAATAAACGCGCGGCTTGATCGCGGTCGCCGACGATGCGATAGATAAACTCGTACACGGTTGGACCGTGCCGATCAAATAAAGTGCCGAGCGCATCGCGCCGACCTTGTTGCATCGCGAGAAGCAAATCGCGGTCAGAGGGTGTTGCCACCATTCACCTCAATCGAATGATGTGGAACGAAAATCAGGTTTGGCTTTTAGTCATTTGCGAAAGCGACAGACCTGCGCGCCACAAATAATACATGCCCAACAATGTCACCGGCAAGTACAGCGCCGCGTGTAAAACCAGCGTATAACTGGTGGCGACGTTTTGGTTGATGCCGAACGTCGTCAATACGTAAACAATCGGTGCATCGAACACGCCCACATAACCCGGCGTGCTCGGCGCAATCGTGACGAGATTGGCGAGCGCCGTCGCCACGAGAAACACGGCAAAGGGCAGGTTGATGCTGAAACCAAACGCAATCATCACGTACATCGTCGTTTCAAGCAACCACACAATGAGCGAGACGGCATAGACCGCCAGCGAATCGCGTGGACTGCGAAGCACGCCCAGCCCTTCCAAAATCGAATGGGTCAGCTTGAGCGCGCGTTCGCGCAGTGGCGCAGATGGCACGCGATTCAACACAAACTGGGCGAGCCGTTCGACGCGGCGCGGCATTCCGGCGGCAATTGCCATTGCGAGGATGACGACGATGAACAGTGCGCTAACAAGTTGCACGCGCGTGTTCATCTCATCGCCCAGATTTAAAAAGAACGACGCGCCAACGATAAAGGTCAACATCGTCAACCCATCGAACACGCGCTCGACGAGAATGGTGACGAGCGTGGCAGTTTTGCTCACTTGCTGTTGTTCGCCCAACACGTACGCGCGCACCAACTCGCCCATGCGCAGGGGCAGAACATTGTTTGCCATGTAGCCGATGACGACGGTGCGAAACAGTTCGCCGCTCGGAATCAGTTTGACCGGGCGCAAGAGATAGTGCCAGCGCAATGCGCGCATGCCGACGCCGGCAAAGTAAAACGCCAGCGCGGGAATCAGATAAATGTACTGCGCCTGCGCGAGCGCCTCGACGATTTTTGCCGGATCGGTTTGATAAAAAACATACGCCAATAAAAGCAAGCTGACGAGCAGACCAAACCAAACACGTTTTTGTTTCAACATTTTGCTGGCGTTATGATAGCACACATCGGGTAAAAATAAAAGCGGTACGCCAACCGTGCCAAAATAAAAAGGTCTCGCCATTTGGCGGGACGTTGATGCGTGCCGGTTAACGATAGTAGGGATAACCGTAGCGTGGCGGGTAATAATAACCCGGGTTGTTGTAATAATACGGGTACGGGTAGGTGGGATAGGCGGGTGTGGTGTACCCGGGCGGATAGTACGGTTGCACATACGGTTGTGTGTACGGCTGAACATACGGCGGCGTGTACGGCGTCGTCACGATTTGGGGCGAGACGATAATGACCGAGCCGGGGCTGGCAGGGTAGGGGCTGGTCGGATACGCCATGGCGCTACCGTTCGAGGTGGTGAGCAAATACGTTTGCGCCACGCTCGCGTGGTTCACGACCTGGATATAGTACGTGCCCGCACTGCTCGAGCCGCCTTTCCAAACCAGGTCGGGTGATTGGCATTTGTTGCCGTCACTGCACACGACGAGCGACGAGGTGCCGCGTCCAATTGGTTGGTCGCTCGGCTTGTCGGGCGCGTAGACGCTGAACGACATGTTCAACTGCACACCATTCGTCAGTGTGAGTAGGACGTTCGTGCGATCACCCGAGTACTCGAACGCGTACCATTGCGTTGCGCCGGGCGCAATCCAGTGCCATTGATTGTCGAGATACGTTGCCCCGTGTGCTAGCGGTCCTTGTGCGGCAACGGGTGCGGTTCCGCTTGCGATCACTGCAAGCAAGCCGAGCATCAGTGCGATTAAAAATGTCTTCTTTGACATGGTTCCTCTTTTCTGGCGGAGGGCTTGTCCGCCATTGACCAGGGTGTTTTTAGAACGGCGCGATTTGCGATTTCAAATCGCAAATCGCCAACCAAAAATTTTCTACGGTTCTCGCCACACGCGCCCATCACGCGCGAGCAAATTGTCCGCCGCGCGCGGACCCCACGTGCCCGCCGCGTAATTTGGAAACGTCGGCGCGGGTGAGTTTTGCCACTGTTCCAAAATCGGTGTGATGAGCGACCACGCAATTTCCACTTCGTCCGTGCGATTGAACAAGGTCGAGTCGCCGCGCAGAGCATCGAGCAAGAGCGTTTCGTATGCTTCGCCCGGCGCGTTGCCAAACGCGGTCTTGTAATAAAAATCCATGTCCACATCGCGCAGGCGAATTGTTTGCCCGGGTTGCTTGGCGGCGAATTTCAAATGAATGCCTTCGTCCGGCTGAATGCGCAACGCGAGCACGTTCGGCTCGACGCCTTCGGCGACTTGGTGCGTGAACAAGGGATGTGGCACGGCTTTGAACTGAATGGCGATTTCGGTGACGCGGCGCGGCAAGCGTTTGCCGGTGCGAAGATAGAACGGCACGCCCGCCCAGCGCCAGTTGTTGATTGCCAGTTTGAGCGCGATAAATGTTTCCGTGCCCGACACCGGATCTACGCGCGGTTCTTCGCGATAACCGGGGATTGTGCCACTCGCGCCGTACTGCCCGCGCGCGACCTGGTTGTTGATTTCTTCCGGCGACAATGGATCAATCGCGCGCAAGACCTTGACCTTTTCATCATGCACGGCGGTCGAGTCGAACGAGACCGGCGGTTCCATCGCCGTCAACGCCATCAACTGCAACAAGTGTGATTGCACCATGTCGCGCAGTGCGCCGCCTGTGTCATAGTACCCGCCGCGTCCTTCAACCCCGACGGCTTCCGCGGCGGTGATTTGCACGTGGTCAATGTAATTGCGATTCCACATCGGCTCGAAAATCGCATTGCCGAAACGCAAGACCAAAATGTTTTGCACCGTCTCTTTGCCGAGATAGTGGTCAATGCGATAGACCTGGGATTCGTCGAACACAGCGTGCACTTGGCGATTCAACTCATGCGCGCTGACGAGATCGATGCCGAACGGTTTTTCGATGATGATGCGCCGCCAACCCTGGGTCGAATGCGCGAGCTGGGTTGCGCCGAGTTTTTCAATGATGAGCGCGTAATACTCGGGCGCCGTGGCGAGATAGAACAACACATTGCCGCTCGTGCCGCGTTCTTGCGCGAGACGATCCAGGAGTTGACTGAGCGTTGCGTACCCATTCGGGTCGTGAAACTCGGCTTGATGATAAAACACACCTTGCGCGAACGTGTCCCATTTGGGATTGTTCACCGGATTGTTGCGCGCGAATCGCGTGACGCCTTCGCGCATCTCGGCGCGAAATTCGTCATTCGATTTTTCGCGGCGCGCAAAACCGATGATGCTGAATCCTTCGGGCAAACGTTTGTCACAGTACAGGTCGAACAAGGCAGGCACGAGTTTGCGTTGCGTCAAATCGCCGGTCGCGCCAAAGATGACGAGCGCGGCGGGCGGCGGCACACGTTGCGGTGCCATGCCCACGCGCAGTTGGGTGATGGTGCTGTCGGTTTGATTCATGCGATTTTTCCATTTGTAGGGGCGAGCCATCGGCTCGCCCCTACAAAATTATTTTTTCTCTTTCAACGCGTTCACAAACTCTTTCGCGAGTTGTGTGAGCGAGCCGCCGCGTTTGATGCGGATGCGCAGTGCGCGGCGTTCGTGTGTTTGCAAAGATTGCCAATCGCCGAGCGCCTGCGCGCGTTTCAACGCGCCGAACGAGTAAGCCTCGCCCGGAATTTTCGCGTCCGCCGCATCGTCCGCGACGATTTGCAAACCGAGCACATTGTTCGCGCCGCCCTTGTGCAGTTGACCGGTCGAGTGCAAAAAGCGCGGACCGTAACCCAGGGTCGTTGCAAGTTTGGTGGCGCGGCGTGCGGCGATGCGCATCGCTTGCAGGGCGCGTTGATTTTTCGGCGAGCGTTCGAGGTATGCCATCACCGCGAGATAATCATTGGGTTGCGCGTGCGCGATGAATGTGCGGAACACATCGCGCAGAGTTTTGACCTTGACCATCTTGCCGGTCGAATACACTTCGAGCGTTTTGTTTTTCCAGACCGGCTTTTCGGCTTTTAATTTTTTCGTCGTCAACACGCGTTTGGTGTTGTCCTTGGATTCTTGCACGTTTGGTTGATCGAACGAGTTGATGCCGATTTGCGCGCCCGCCACGGCGGTCGCAAACTCCCAGCGGAAAAATTCCGCGCCCACATCGTACACGTCACGCATTTGCAAACGCACAACTGGCTGTCCCGATTCTTCGAGCGCGGTCACTTTGCGGTCGAGTGCGGCATTCTTGGCGCCCGCCAACCTTAAATAAACAAACACACGGTCTTGACCGTACTGCGACGCTGGCGCGAGCGGCTCGCCATCCACCGGCACGAGGCCCTTGCCTTCCTTGCCGGTAGACTCGGCGATGAGTTGCTCTGCCCACGCGCCAAATGTTTCGAGACCGCGCGAGGTGATGATCGTAATTTTATCGCGTCCTTGCTTGGCGAGCGTGCCCCACACGGTGCCGAACCACAATCCAGGATTCGCGTCCGTCGCGCACGCGTGCGCCATCTCCTCCGCGCGCGTCAACAAACGATCCAGGTCAATGCCCATCAACGCGGCGGGTACGAGACCGAACAGCGACAATGCCGAGTAACGTCCGCCGATGTCGACGGGATTGCGGAACACGCGGCGAAAACCTTGGGCTTGCGCGAGTTGATCGAGCGAGGTCCCCGGGTCGGTCACGGCGACGAAATTTTGCGCGGGCGCTTTGGCGCGAAAATATTTATAGTGCGACGACGTTTCGACGGTCCCGCCCGACTTGCTCGCGATGATAAAAATGGTTTTCTTGACGTCAATCTTGCGTTCCAGCGCGCGAATCGTCGCGGGGTCGGTTGTGTCGAGGATATACGATTTCGGAAAACCGCGCGCAACGCCGAGTGTGTCGCGCAGAGTTTCGACGCACAACGAACTGCCGCCCATCCCGCACAGGACCACCGATTTATATCCGGCGCGTTTCACTTCGTCGGTGAAGGCGCGCAGGTCGGCGACGTGTTGGCGCATTTCAGTTGCAACCGTGAGCCAGCCCAGGCGATCCACAATTTCGTTTTGTTCGGCGGGTTTGGTTTTCCACACCGCCGGGTCTTTTTTCCAAATTCGTGCGACCACCTGATTCGTTTGCGCGGCGTGCAATGCCTCATCCACTTCGCGCGCATATTTGCCCAGGTCAGCGCTGTGGCGCGTGTTTGCCGATGCAATGATTTTTGCCTGGATGCTTCCGAGCAGTTGATCGAACGCTTGCTCGAATTTCACAACGCCTTCGTCGAGCACCTGGTCGGTGATGGCTTTCATGCTGATGCCGACCGAACCCAGGTCTTGCAAATTCTGCAACGTGCCGGCGAGGTCGTCTTCAATCGAAACGCGCGGCTTGCCGTGGTCGCGGTACGCGTCAATCGTTTCCGTGGGCAAGGTGTTGATCGTGCTCGCCCCAATCAAGGTTTCGACGTACAGCACATCGAGGTATTTGGGGTTCTTGGTGCTTGTGCTCGCCCACAAAGGTCGTTGGATGCGCGCGCCTTTTTTCGCGAGCGCGGCGAAACGCGCATCACCAAAAATTTTCTTGCATAATTGATACGCGAGTTTCGCATTCGCAATCGCGGCTTTGCCTTGCAGGGTTTCGAGTTTCGCCTTGAGCGCGGCGTCGCTTGTCGCCTTGATTTTGTCGGATAGCAATTTGTCGCCGAGCGTGTCAATGCGACTGACAAAGAAACTCGCGACCGAGGCGATGCGATCCACCGGCTTGCCTTCGGCGGCGCGCCGTTCGAGCGCGCGCACGTACGCCCACGCGACCTGTTCGTACGCGTCCACCGAAAACAAGAGTGTGACGTTCACGTTCAAGCCGCTGTAAAGACATTCTTCAATCGCCGGCACGCCGGCCGGTGTGCCCGGAATTTTAATCATCAGGTTCGGGCGACCGACTGTTTTGAAAAAACGTTTCGCTTCGGCAATCGTGCCGGCGCTGTCGTGCGCGAGCTTGGGCGACACTTCGAGACTGACGAAACCATCCGCGCCTTGGGTTGCCTCGTAGACCGGGCGAAACACATCGCACGCACTTTGCACATCCTTGATCGCGAGGGTCTCGTAAATTTCGAGCGCCGTTTTGCCGGCGGCGATCAAATCATGCATCTCGTCGTCGTAATCGTGACTGCCCGCAATCGCTTTTTCAAAAATCGCCGGGTTGGAGGTTTCGCCGGTAATGCCGTCGTCGTCAATCATTTTCTTCAAGCCGCCTGATTCGATGTGCGAGCGGCGAATGCTGTCGAGCCAGATGGATTGTCCGAGTTGTTTCAGGTCGATCAGTGGGTTGCTCATCCGAATGCTCCTTGTGATCAGTAGCCAGTAGTCAGATGTCAGATTACCGTAATCAGAATTTGGTGACGAGTCGCAAATTTCTGACTACTGACTACTGTATAATTTATTTTCAATTTCGATTACTTTATCCAAGCGGCGTTGAAATTTCGGGTCGGTGGAAAATTGCGCGGACGCAAAGGCGCGCACGAGTTCACGCGCCAGTTCGTCGCCGATGATGCGCGAACCGAGCGCGAGCACGTTCATGTTGTCGTGTTGCACGCCTTGCCGTGCCGAGTAGGTGTCGTGACACAAGCCCGCGCGAATGCCGCGCATCTTGTTCGCCGCAATCGCCGCGCCGACGCCGCTTCCGCACAACACGACGCCGCGTTCGGCTTGTCCGCGTTGAATCGTCGCGCCGACAGCGCGCGCAAAATCCGGATAATCGTCGGTCGCCACATATTCGTGCGCGCCGCAATCAATGACAGTATGCCCAAGTTTTTTCAGTTCGTCAATCACGGTTTGTTTGAGCGCCAAGCCGCCGTGATCGGCACCAACGGCGATGTTCATATCAACTCCACTGACGAACTACGAAGGACGAAAGACGAACGCAAAATATTTTCTTTCGTCCTTGGTCATTCATCCTTCGTCTATTTCAGTTTTGAAAAACCGGTTGGCGCAAGAATGCAATTGCTAATGTGTGTCGTCAGCGGACCGTCTTGTTCGGTTGCGCCGCGCGCGGCAACCCAATCGGGATCGCCCATGAACGCGCCCCATTTTTGTTCACGCTCGGCAAGACTCTGCCATTCGAGCAAATAGTACAAATCCTGGTTGCTCTCGCTAATCATCGAAGTCCAAAAACCGACTTGGCGAATGCCGTACTTGTCCCAGAATTTGAGTGTCGTCGTCTCGAATCGTTTGAGAAGCAACGGTAATTTTCCCGGCGTGGCATGGTAGATACGCAATTCGTAAATCATATTTTATCCTTTTAGGTTGTTGAGTTGTTAGGTGGTTGGGTGGTTCACGTACCCAACCACCTAACCATCTAACGACCCAGTATTTTTTTTGCTCGCGCCACCACATTATCCACCGTGAATCCCAGCTTTTCAAAAATCACGGCGAACGGAGCGGACGCGCCGAAACGATCCAGGCCAATCGAATCGCCATCAAGCCCGACGTACTTTGCCCAGCCCTGGGTGATGCCGGCTTCGACCGATAGACGCGCGCGAATGCTCGACGGTAAAACAGAATCGCGGTACTCTTTTGGTTGCGCGTCGAACAATTCCCAGGATGGCATCGAGACGATGCGCGCGGCAATGCCCTGCTCGGCTAATTTCTTTTGTGCGCCGACAATCAACGGCACTTCAGAACCACTCGCCATCAAAATCACATCGGGCTTGCCGTTCGGTGCGTCCGCGAGAATGTAACCGCCACGACGCACTCCTTCGGCAGATGCGTACTGCGTGCGATC
>CAZPIR010000066.1:0-1629 GCA_964586085.1 uncultured Anaerolineaceae bacterium
GCGATAGCAATTTTTTAACGCATCATTTATTCCATCGCCGATTGTTTGCGATACTGCCGCAACACGTCGAATCCAACGAGACGTTGTGCTTGCTCATCCCACAAATGCAAGCGCACGCATTTCAAACTTTCAAAAAAGGTCAGTGGTCGAATCTGAAACGCAGGATTGTTCTTGTGACACTTGGGCAAGAAATAATTGGGCACACGCGGGCTAAGATGATGAATGTGATGAAAGCCGATGTTGCCGGTGAACCATTGCAAAACTGCCGGTAATTTGTAGAACGAACTGCCTTGCAAACCGGCGCGCACAAAATCCCATTCGTCCTGGCGTTCCCAGTAGGCGCTTTCAAATTGATGTTGCACGTAAAACATCCACAAGCCGGCGGCGGCGGCGACGACCATGATCGGCAATTGTACGAGCACGTACTTTTCCCAGCCGATGATCCAGCTGATGAACAATGCCATCGCGAGGATTGCGAGGTTGGTGTAGATGACGCTGAGCCGTTCGCGCTTGCCGTTGTTCGAGGTGGGGAAGCGATGTGAGATGATAAAGGTGAACGATGCGCCAATCGTGAACAGGAAAAATGGGTTGCGTAAAATACGATACCCGGCGCGCACGTACCACGGCGCGGCGAGATATTCGCGCACGGTCATCGTCGGCACGTCGCCCACGCCGCGCTTGTCGAGGTTGCCGGCGGTCGCGTGATGAATCGCGTGATCGTGTCGCCAACGATAGAACGGCGTGAATGTGAGAAAGCCTAACAACACGCCGATGGTTTCGTTCGCGCGATTCGATTTGAAAAAGGCGCCATGACAGCAATCGTGAAAGATGATGAACGCGCGCACGAGCAAGCCTGCCGCCGGAACAGCGAGGAGTAAGGTGAGCCAATAGCTCACGTCAATGCTCCACACCATCACGACCCACAGCGCCGCGTACGGCGCGAGTGTGTTGATCACTTGCCAGAGACTGCGCCCGATGTGCGGCTCGGTGTACGGCGCAATCATTTTTTTCCAGTCTAATTTTTCAAACTCGATTTGCATGGTCACTCCTATTCTTTGGTTTGCGAGACGACTCCCGCAAACGATTTAACGGTTTCACGTGTCTTTATGATACACGCGCATTATGCCAAGCGCAAGTGGCGTTAGTTCGTGCGACCTGCTTGACGTATGACACCACTAGCCTTATAATGGCAACTAAATTGAGTGCGACACTCATTCGAAAGATTTAACATGGTTTGGGACGCTCAGCGCCGCGAACAACTGGTTGAAGATTTTGCGAGGCGAATTGTCCAGGCAGGCGCCACTGCGCCGGCGTTGTTGTTTTTGACGATTCATCAACCGCTCTCGTTTATGGGTGCGCAATTTTTATGGTTTGCCCAACCCTTTCTCAACCTGGGCTTGAATCAAGCGGATGTGCGTAACCTCGCGCAACTACTCGAAGATCGCGTGGGCGTCCAGATGTTGCTCGACCGACTAGAAACGTTTACCACCACGCCGCGCGCCGACGCGCGCTAGCGGGAATGGTTGAATGGAAACACTGCTCAGTCTTTTGCAAGCCACCATCGGAACAAGCCAGGCGCGCCAACTCGTGCTGTTCCTCTTTTTTCTCCCACTCTTTGCGTTTGCCTAT
>CAZPIR010000066.1:1639-11825 GCA_964586085.1 uncultured Anaerolineaceae bacterium
ATTTCTTTGCGTGCCATTCCGGTTATGCCGCACTCACACAACTGCTCACTCAATCAGCCGAAACCGGCCGCCCGGTGCATGTCTCACTCGGCGTCACCGGCATTGCCGACGCGTTCACTGCCGATACGATGGCGGGCTTGACGACACTCGAATACATTGCCGAGCGCGGTGTTATTAGCGAAGTTGCGCCGATTGTGACGGTTGCCAATCCGACCGCGCTTCCTGCCGCGCAAGATGCATTACGCCGCGTCTATGTGCGCCACGGTTACGCCGAAGAGTACGATCCGGCACGTGCGCGGATGATTGCACCGTCAAGTGGTCTGACAACTACCGTTCTTTCTGATGGCAGTGGCATTGCCTATGCCGCCGGCGCGATGCAAACCTTGTCCCAGTATCAGTTGAGCGCGAATGTCATGGTCGGACGTTTTGGCGACGAATTCCTTTTGCTTGGCGAGACCGGCGCGCAACGCGGTTTGGCGCAGGTTGGTGGCACGAGTGCAGAGCGTGTTATGCCGTTCGTGCAATCTACAATGGATAACCCCTTGCTCGGTGAAGAGATTTACGCGAGCGGCGCGTATCTCCTTAAAAAACCGGCACACCTCAGCAGTCTGCTTGCCCAAGATGTCGCGCGTTGGCTGTTAATTTTGGCGATTCTTGGGGCGGTGCTGATGAAAACACTGGGATTGATCTAGTCATGAAATGGTTGACAACTGCAACGGCGATCAGTGTTGGGCTGATTGTTCTGCTCGACTATTTTTTTGATCACCCCTTGTTGAACGTGCTGGGGGTGGCGTTTCGTGAATGGGCGATTGTCCTAACTGCGTTCGCTTTGCTGGTTGGTTTGTTCAACCTGTTCTTTGTGCATACCTTGCGTATCGTACGACGCAATGAACCCGGCACCGGTTACAGCGTGGTCGTAGTAGTGACCACCCTCGTCGTGTTAGTGGTTGGCTTGTGGTTCGAAATTCCCAGCGAGCCGATGACCTGGATTTTCAATCATCTCTATTTGCCGCTTCAGGGCGCGTTTTTTGCGTTGACAGCATTCTTTATCGCAACAGCGGCATATCGTGCGTTGCGCGCGCGTAACCTGGAAACGACTTTGATGTTATTAACGGCAGTCGTCGTGTTGTTGGGTCAATTACCGTTCCTTCCCGAACTCGAAGGCGCACGCGAGTGGTTATTGCGCGTGCCTAGTCAAGCCGGCGTGCGCGGCATTTTGCTCGGTGTGGCGATTGGTACAATTGCCACGGCGGTGCGTTTGCTCGTCGGTGCGGATCGTCCTTACAGCGAATAAATTACGATGCTTTATTGTTCTCATTGCGGAACTCAAAATCGAGATGGCAGTAAATTCTGCAATCACTGCGGCGCGCGTTTGGTCCCGCAGTCGGGTTTAGTTTGCCCGATGTGCAGTACGCCCAACCCGGTCGAGAACGTGTTTTGCTTTAAATGCAACGCGCGCCTCGTGCCAATGACGGCGCCGCCCGCCGAAGAAAAGAGCGCGCCCCCTCTCCCAATCAAAGGGCTGTCGTTGCCCGCCAAATCCGAACCTGTCGAACAAACCCCGACGCCGGAAAAAACTGACGAGCCGGCTCCGGCTGTTCCTGTCGCATCTGACCCGGAACCTGCCACACCGGTTCAGACTGACGAGCCGGAATGGTTGTCGCGTTTACGCGCCGCGTCGCCGCCAGTGGAAGAAGAAACGACGGTGACGGGAGTGAGTTCGATTCCCGATTGGCTCGTTTCGGCAGAGACTCCGAGCGCACCGGCTAGTACGCAAGAACCCGAAACCAATCTATTTGAATCTGATGCCGTAGAACCCGCGCCAGCGGCGAATACTGGTGAACCAACTTGGCTCTCGAATTTGCGTGGCGAGAGTTCAGCGGATGCCGAACCAGCGAGTACACCCGCCGAACCAGTTGCCACCGAGGAGCCGAGCTGGGTAAGCCAACTACGTGCCGCCGCGCCGAGCGAATCCACCGAAAGTGAATCGGATGCCGGCGTGCCCGATTGGTTACAATCGGCCGGGACATCACAACCTGCTCCTGCCGAAACGCCAATCTCTCCTGTGGTTTCTAACGTTGCCGAGGAACCTGATTGGCTCAAGCCTGTTGCCGATGAATCGCCGACATCGTTCCAGATGGATGAGGGCGTACCAGATTGGTTGCGTTCGGTCGCTCCACCGGGTGGCTTGCCGACACCAACTTCCGAGCCAGTACCAGTTGAACCGATGGCAGAATCTGCTTTGCCGTCTATGGCGGATCAAGATGAAACATCGGATGAAGAGTGGTTGCGCCGCATTCAATCGGGTGAGCAGATTCATATACCTATGCCACCCGCGTCTGTCCGCTCATCTTCGCAACCTTTTGCCGAAGATGAAATTCCGGATTGGTTACGTTTTGCCACTCCCGCGGCGAAACCGGAACCGATTCCCGGCGTTACGCCGGCGCAACCCATCGAACCGGCTCAGGTGCCTGAATGGATTGCCGCGCTCAAGCCCGCTGAAGAAGCCGGGTTTGATTTGACTCAAGGCGAGCCGGTAGAAACGGGTGGACCACTTGCCGGTCTGCGTGGCGTGTTGCCGCTGGCAAATGCGATTGCCGAGCCGCACATTCTTTCCCAAGCCACGCCGCCGACGGCGCGTCGCAGTGGCGCGAATTTGTTCGAGTCCATTCTGGCTACGCCAACCTCGCCGGCGGTTGTGCCGGTCGTAAAAAAGAAACGCACCTTTTCGATTTCACGTTGGCTGATTTATTTGACCTTGCTGGTTGCCGTAGTGATTCCACTTTTATTGCCGCCGGATTTATCGAGTGCGATGATGCCAATTTCGCGCACACCGGCGCGTGAATTTTTTGAAGTGCTTGACAAAGTGGCGACGCCAAATGCGACGGTGATGCTTGCCTTCGAGTACGAGCCGGGTGTGTCGGGCGAAATGGATTTGCAAGCACGTGCGATTGCACGGTACCTCGCGAATAAGCGCGTCAAGGTTGCTACGCTCTCGACGTTCGAAACCGGTCCGCAAATTGCGCAACGTGTGCTCGATCAAGTGGTCGAGCCGGGCAAGTACGAGTACGGCACCCAAGTTGTCAACCTGGGTTATTTTGCCGGCAACGAAGCGGCGTTGGCAAATTTAGCGACGACCAAATTCTCGGCGACGGCGTTGGATTATCGCGACCGCAAACCTCTGCGTCCGTTCCTCGAAACATCCAAGGTCACGAGTCTGAGCGATGCCGCGATGGTGATTGTGCTCGCGGGCAACGAAGATACGTTGAAAATGTGGATGGAGCAAGTGCAACCGCGCGGCGTCAAAATGGCGGCGGGTGTCAGCGCGGCAGTCGAGCCGCGTGCACGTGCGTATCGTGATGCCAAGCAATTGCTTGCCACCATGTCCGGGTTGGCGGGCGCGGCGCAATTTGAAATTCTGTCCGGCAAACCGGATCGCGCTGTGCTTGGTGCAGGCGCACAGAACTTGGCCATCGTCGTTTTGGTGTTGGTGATTGTCGTGGGCAATTTGGCGTTCCTCGTCACGCGCGCGCGAACGCGGAGCGAAAAGAAATGAGCGATCTGATTGGTGCCGGCGTCGGCGTGTTCTTGACCTTGCTCGTCTTTAGTTATTTGCTCGGCGATACACCCTTGTTCCGCTTGGCGCAGGCGATTTTTGTCGGTGTGGCGGCAGGTTATGCCATGACGGTCGCCGTGTATCAAGTGCTGTGGCCCAAGTTGGTGCAACCGCTCGTCGTGGATGCCAACGGGAATTGGATTTTCTTTGTGCCGCTGGTACTCGGCGTTTTGCTCTTTGCAAAATTGCGCGCGACCTGGTCGCCGTTAGGTAATTTGCCGATCGCGTTTTTGTTCGGCGTCGGCGGCGCGTTGGCGATTGGCGGCGCGTTGAGCGGCACGCTTGTTCCGCAACTTGGCGCGACGATGGTTTCGCTTTCACCGGCGCAGGGTCTTGACGTGCTGGTGAACAATCTTTTGCTCGTGCTGGGCACGCTGGGCGCGTTCCTCTCGTTTCGTTTTATCGTGCCCGCGCCCGATTCGCGTTGGCGCGCGCTCGATACCTTGGCGCGCGGTTGGGGACGCATCGGACGCTGGTTTATCTTTAGCGCCTTCGGCGCGATTTTTGCCGGGGTTGCCGTGTCGCGTTTCGCCATTCTCATTGACCGGCTCTATTATTTGATTACGTTCGGCGCGCGCTAAGTGGCGTGCCGACCCAAATCCAAAATCGCAAATCCTGAATCATAAATTCCAAAATGCCTGACTCGAAACTCGAATCCTTGCTCGTTGCAGATTGTGGAAGTGTCAACACCAAAGTCGGTCTAGTAGACTGGGTGGATGGCATTTTCCGTTTTGTTGGCGCGGGCACAGCCGCCACGACAACGGATGACATTACGCTGGGCTTGCGTCGCGCGGTGCAACAAGTCGAAGCGCGCACCGGCCGTCGTTTGCTAACCGATGAGGGCAACATTATCACGCCCGAACGCATCGGCGCGCAAGGGGTGGATGCGGTTGTCGCGCTGACGAGCGCGCCGCAACCATTGCGTGTTGCGATTGTGGGCTTGAGCCGCGATGTGAGTGTGGCGAGTGCGTTGAACGCGATTCATGGCACGTACGCGACCGTCGTTGCCACGCTTGCACTCGACCAGACCGGGCAACGTTGGTTGCCGGTGGACTGGGATCAGGATGTTGTGACCGACCAAACCGGCATTCGCATTGCGATGGCACGTCGCAAGAGTGGCGAGCCGGCGCCTGACCCAGCCGTGATTGCGGCATAAGCGCTCGCGCATTCCAAGCCGGATGTGATTGTGTTGGTCGGCGGTGTGGATGGCGGCGCGACCCATGGTTTGTTTGAAATCACGAATTTGGTGGCGTCCATCGTCGCCTCGCGTGACGAAAGTTCGCGCCCAGTCATTATTTTCGCCGGCAATCGTGAAGCGCGTCCACAGATCGCGCAACGGCTCGGCGACCTGACCGAGTTGCGTGTGGTGGACAATGTGCGCCCGACAATGGATCGCGAAGATTCATCTGTTTTGCAAGCCGCGCTCGAATCACTGTACGCCGAACGCCAGGTGGCGTATTTACCGGGCATGGAAACGTTGATGAACATGACGCCGATCAGTGTGGTCTCGACGGCGCGCGCGTTTGAAAATGTGGTGCGCTTTGTGGCGCGCTTGTTCGATTTAAATGTGTTGGGCGCAGACCTGGGAAGCAATACGACGACGCTCGTCGTCGCGCGACGCGAGCAGTATTCGCGTGTCGTGCGCGCCGACCTCGGCGTCGGACAGAATATCGAACGTGTGTTGGCGCAGAGTGGGGTGAGCGCGTTGCTCGATTGGTTGCCGATGGAGTTGACCGAAGACGAAGCATTGACGCGCTGTCTCAATCGCGCGGTGCATCCGCGTGCGGTGCCGGTCACGCGTGAAGAAGCGCGCATCACGCAAGCGGCAGGGCGTCTTGCGCTTATGGCGGCGGCGCGTGGTAGTAACCTGGATACGAACGACCTGGATTTGATTTTGCTCACCGGTGGATTGCTTGCCAACAACACGAACCTGGGTGCGATGGCATTGCTCGCGCTCGATGCGCTTCAACCGAGTGGCGTGTTTACGCTTGCGGTAGACACCTTTGGGCTTGCGCCGGCATTCGGCGCGCTCGCGGCAGTGAATCCCGAAGCCGCGGCGGCTGTGCTCGAACGCGATGGCTTTGTCACGCTTGGCACGGTGATTGCGCCACTCTCGAATCAGCGTGAAGGTCAAGTGGATTTGAACATCAAGGTCAAGCCGCAAGACGGTGGCGTGATGAACCTCGAAGTGCAACACGGCAGTCTCGAAATTGTGCCGCTCGCGCCGGGGCAAAAAGCGTCCATCGAAGTTCGTCCCGCCGTCGGCGTGAGTTTGGGACGTGGTCGGCGCGGCATGTTGAAAGCCGAAGTCGAAGGCGGCGCCTTGGGGTTGATTATTGACGCGCGCGGTCGTCAGATTGTTTTGCCCAAAGATGCGGAAAAACGGCGTACCAAAATTCAACAATGGTACTGGGACATTGGCGGCGAGGTGGCGTATGGCTAATCGTCGTCTGCCATCGCTGACGCAAACACGCGTGTTGACGCTTACGAAAATTCGACGCGAGCGTACTTTGCCGGTCAACGGCGAAGTGCTGGTGACAATGGGTAGTCGTGTTGGCGCGCTTGACGTGGTGGCGCGCGCGGCGTCCATCGGTTTCCTGCGCTCGGTGCCGCTCGCGCGTTACATGCACACAACTGAAGCGGCTCTGCCCAAGTGGATGAAAAAGCAAGTCGGCGATGATATTATCGCGCGTGACGAAATTGCGTCCAAGCCGGAATTTTTTGGCGCGGCGCGACGCATCTATCGTGCGCCGGGGAATGGGCGCATTACCGCTCTGCAAGGTTCGTGGTTGACGATGGACTTGATGGATGCGCCGTTCGATTTGCGCGGGTATTACCGCGGCGCGATTGTGAACATTGTGCCACGGCGCGGGGTCGTGATTGAAGCGAACGGGGCGTTGGTCGAAGGCACGTGGGCGGCGGGCGGCGAAGCGTACGGTGTGCTGAAAAAAATGGTGGATGCGCCAGGCAGTATTTTGACGGAAGAACAAATTGATGTTTCAGCGCGCGGCGCAATTTTGATTGCGGGTGCAGGGATTACCGAACTTGCAATCGAACGCGCGGCGCAAGAACAAGCGGCGGGCTTGATTGTTGGGAGCATCTCGGCTAAAATCAAAGCCCAACTCGTCAAGTGGACCTTGCCTGTGATGGTCACGGAAGGGTTTGGCGAAATTCCAATGGCACTGCCGATTTTTGAACTGTTGGTACGTCACAGCGGCGAAGAAGCGTTTCTCAATGCCAAACAGCCCAAGCCCGAAGTGTTTATTCCGGCGCTGGCTTCGGCGGTGTCCGGCGAAACAGCCACCTTGCCCGCAACGCTCACCTGCGAAATTGGTGCGACCGTTCGCATCACCAGCGGTCCTTTGGTGGGACATGTTGGCAAAATCGTGGATGCGCCAGCGCTCCCGCAGGTTTTGGAGAGCGGCATTTCGATTTGGGGCGCGGACATTGAACTGATGACGGGTAGTCGCGTATTTGTGCCTTGGGAAAATCTTGAACTGATTGGTTGATGACTAGGTTGCAACTCGTCACGAAAGGAGACTGAACGATGTCAGAAATTACCCCAGCAGGCGGCGGCGGTTCTAGTCGCCAAGTGTTTGTTATTCTCGCAATTGGTTTAGCGGGTCTGTTGGTTTTGGGTTTGATCGGTTTGGGCGGCGTGTTCCTGTTTAACAATATCGCGCGCGCCAATCCGACTACTACCCCGACCCGGGTTCCACCGACCGCCACGCGTACGGTTGCGATTGCGGCAGTACCCACGGCAACCGAATCGCCGACTGCAACCCCAGTTGTGCCGACGGTGATTGCGCCGCCGGCAGTGACGAGCACGCCAATCAGTGGCGCGCCAGCGGTGACGAACACGGTACCCGCAGGCACGCCGGGAACTGGCACCCCCACTGGTTCTCTGCCGGATTCCGGTTTGGGTGAAGATTTGTTGCTCCTGGCGGGTGGTGTCGTGTTGGTGCTGGTGATCTTTGCCGCGCGGCGCGCGCGGGTCAGCGCCGCATAATTGTTTGACAATTGAGTGCGCGCATGTTATAGTCGCGCCATTCATTTAACCAAAGACGGCGAACCGGACAAGTAGTCGGCGTGTTCCGCTCAGCGAGTCGCGCAGAAGGTGGTGCAAGTGCGATGCGGTGAACACCGGTGAATGGACCGGGGAGTTGCAGACTGAACAGAATTTATCCCAGTAGGTCGCGCCGGAGTCGCCCCCGTTATCGTGGCAGAAGGAATGAGTTTCAAGTTTCATGTTTAAGGTTTCAGGTTAAATATCTAGCACAACCTGAAACGTGCAACCTGAAACCTTGAACCGTGTTCCTGCTAAAGTGAGACTGGCAAATCCCTATCGTCTGCGCGATAGGGATTTTTTACCGGTCTAACCTGGGTGGCACCACGGGCACGCTTGGCGGCTCGTCCCGGCGCACAGTCCGTTTGCGCGGGACGAGCATTTTTATTTGGGTCAATTGAAACAGGGAGGCAAATATGAAAAAACGAATTTTGACAGGCGACCGACCAACCGGTCCACTGCATCTGGGACACTATGTTGGCACGTTGGCGAATCGCGTGCGCTTGCAGGATGAGTATGAGGTCTTTTTGATTGTCGCGGATTATCATGCGCTCACGCGCCACACGGAAAAAGATCATGTCATCGCGACGAAACAATTCACGCGCGACCTCGTGCTCGATTATCTTTCGGTCGGCATTGACCCAAGCAAGGCGACGATCTACGTCCAGTCCGATGTGCCGAGTGTGTGCGAATTGCATTTGCTCTTTTCGATGCTTGCGACCGTGCCGCGTCTCGAACGTGTGCCCTCGCTCAAAGAAGTGATGGACGCCGAGCACATCGAAAATCCCTCGTACGGTTTGCTGGGTTATCCGGTTTTGCAAGCGGCGGACATTTTGCACGTGCGCGCGCATCTCGTCCCAGTTGGCAAAGACCAGGAATCGCACATTGAGGTCACGCGCGAGATTGCGCGGCGATTCAACTTTTTGTACGGCGGCGATGTGTTCCCCGAACCCGATGCGCTGATCGGCGAAGTGCCGACCTTGCTCGGCACGGATGGCAAGGGCAAAATGTCCAAGAGTATCGGCAATGCGATTTTCCTTTCGGATGATGCCAAGACGGTTGAACAAAAAGTGCGCGGCATGTACACCGATCCGACGCGCGTGCGCGCCGACATTCCCGGCAATCCCGATGGCAATCCGGTGTTTCAGTACCACGATGCGTTCAATCCCGACAAAGCCGAAGTCGAAGATTTAAAAGACCGTTATCGCAATGGCAAGGTCGGGGATGTCGAAGTGAAAAAGAAATTGGCGAAAGCATTGAACACGTTCCTGGAACCGATTCGTGAACGCCGCGCGTTTTACGCCAACAATCCCAAGCAGGTAGATGAAATTTTGGCGGCGGGTGTCGCCAAGGTGCGACCGATTTCGCAAGAGACCGTTGACCTCGCGCGCGAGGCGATGGGTCTGGGTCGGATGATGTGATTTGTAAAACAAAGCGTATTGGTTACATAAGGAGCACTCGGTTGAGTGTTCCTTTTTTTATGCGCGCTTTGAGTTGGAGGGTGTAGTTCAGATTGGGGGCAAGATGTGCGATAATACGGCAACCTTGTGAATTGGAGTTGCCGATGAAACGTCCGCCGAAACAAACCCGTGCCGAACGCAAAGCCCAGTTGTTGGCAGAAGCCGAAAAAGCGATTGACGCGATGCTGGATTGGGAAACGACGAAACCTCGTCCGACCTTGACCGAGATTGAAGATGTCGTGTTGCAGATACGCCAACAGTTGGGACAAACACTGGCACAAAACCTGGTCGATGCCCAAGCGACGCAACCTGCGGTGCCAGGTCCACAATGTCCAACCTGCGGACGAGAGATGCATTTGAAAGGCGCCAAGTCCAAAGAGGTAGAAACCCGCGCTGGTGAAGTGAAAGCCCAACGCAACTATTACCATTGCCCGCATTGTGAGCAAGGGGTTTTTCCCCCTCGATGAACAACTCCGCATCTGTGAAACGCATTGGAGCGAAGCGGTCGCGCAACAGGCTGTCTGGCTGTATGGTCATGTGGAAGATGATCTCGCCGAGCAAATCTTGCAGAAGATTGGCGGGGTAGCGATTTCCGACACGAGCATCTGGCGACGCGCACAGAAATGGAGCGAGAAAATTCGCATTGCGGAAACCGCCCGTGCCAAAACCGCCATCGGCTTACCCCAACGCGGACAAATCATTTGTGGGCAAATACCACACGAACATCCGATGGGCGTGGCGATGGACGCGGGCAAAATCAATTTGCGCGGCGAAGGATGGCATGATTTCAAGGTCGGTAGCGTGTTTGAGATTGAGCAACGGATCGAACCGGACCCACTGACCCAGGAAAAGGTGGCGCAGGCGCACGCGGTGCAGAACAGTTACGTGGCGGGCCTGGGTGGCCCCGCACCGTTTGGACAACTCATCTGGGCGGAAGCAGTGCGGCGCGAATTTGCGGAAGCCGTCGATAGTCTGGTAGCTGGGGATGGCGCCCCGTGGATTTGGAATTTAGCAAGTGAGCATTTCAGCACGAGTCGCCAAGTG
>CAZPIR010000067.1:0-11810 GCA_964586085.1 uncultured Anaerolineaceae bacterium
GCGCCTTCCGTTACCAATTCTGCAATGCACGCGCCGAGAGCGGGCGCAAGCGATAGCCCATAGCCGCCGAATCCCGCCGCGACGAACAAGCCGGCGATACTAGGAATTTTGCTGACAATGGGATGTTGGCGCGTCGTCGTCTCGCATACGCCGGCATGTCCACGCGCATAACGCGCGTCCGCCATCATCGGCAAGCGTGTGGCGATGCGTTGACGCAAATCGCTCACAAACGTTGGCGATACATTTTCGTCGAAATGATCCGGGTTCGCCGTTTCATCATCGGGTTCAATCATCCCAGCGTACATCAAACCGTACGTGTGCGGGCGATAGTACGCGCCGCTGTTCACATCGAAAAATGCCGGGTGTCCTTTTTTCAATTCGGCGGGACGATCAAAGAACGCGACCTGGGTGCGTGTCACATTCAGGTCGAGCGAAACTCCGAGTGGTTTGAGCAAGCGTTCGCTCCACGCGCCGGCAATGACAACCACGGTAAGCGTTTCAATCATCCCAGTGGTTGTCTCGATGCCGGTGACGCGATTGTGATCCACGCGAATATGTTTGGCGAGCGTACCCGTGCGAAAATCCGCGCCGAAATCTTTGGCGCGTGCCGCGAGCGATTGCGTCATCTGGGTCGGGTCAACGTACCCCGCATCCGGCTCGAACAAGGCGCGCGGCGCATCGTCGGTGTAAATCCCAGGTTGTAAATCTTGCAATGCGTTTGCATCGAGCGTCTGCGCGCTCACGCCGATGCGGGCGAGCAAGTCGGCTTGTTCGCGAATTTGGGTGTCGGGTGCGAGCGCGACCAAACCGGTTTTGGTGAAATTGCAATCAATGCCGACGATGCTTTTCCAGTTTTGCACGTACTCTAAACTTGTCCGCGCGAGTTGTGCCTGGGTTGCGTCCGGAAAATTCGCGTGCATCAAGCCGCCACTACGCTTGGTCATGCCGGACGCAAGCGAACCTTTTTCGACGACGACGACGCGTGCGCCGAGTGGTCGCGCCGAATCGCTCACCCGCGCGCCGCGCGCGAGATGGAATGCGGCACTGCAACCGATTGCGCCGCCGCCCACGACCACTACATCGGCGAAACGGTTCATACGATTTTTCCTTTGCGCGGTTGCCACAACAACCGTCCCATGCGTGTGATTTGTTTGCGATACGACGATTTGGGTTTCGCTGGCGCAAGTTTGGTTTGCAAACGCACCTGTTCGTAATAATCCAGGACGCGTTGCGCGATGATGCTCCAATCGTACTGCGCGGCTTTGGCGCGACACGCGGTTGACATGTGCCAGCGTCGAGCGGGGTCGCGGACGAGTGCGCCAATCGCATTCGCGAGCGCATCCTCATCTTTCGGCGGCACAAGCAAACCTTCGATGTCGTGATCGAGTACGGTGCGATAACCGGTAATGTCGCTCGCGACAATCGGCACACCGGCCGCCATCGCTTCAAGCAAAACAATGCCGAAACTTTCAAAGCCGGTTGAGGGCGCGCAGAAAAGTGTCGCGGTGCGAAAATAGCGCGGCAATTGTTCGGGCGAGGCATAGCCAATGAAATGAATGCCATGCAAATGATGCGAGCGCGCATACCTGACAAAGGGCGCCTTGTCCTTGTCGCTGTACGCGCCGACGACAAGCAAACGCGCGGTAGGTTCGATTTGCCTGACCGTGTGCCACGCGTGAATCAAATGTTTAAATCCCTTGCGCGCTTCTAGTCGTCCGACGAAAAGCACATTTGGTCGCCCATCGTTGAAACGTTCGATAGGTTGAATACCTGGGTCGCAAAAGCGCGTGCAGTCCACGCCATTCGGAATGAGCGAATAGTTGCCGGGAAAATACTGGGTGATGTAATCGCGCGCGGCTTCGGAAACAAAGATGCGTCCATGCAGACGACCCAGGGCGCGTTTGATGAGACTGTTCGCCATGTCGTACACCGCGTTGGTTTCGCGGTACGCGTGGAATGTGCCGATGTTGACGGTGTGCGAGTGACGCAAGACGATGGGGCAGAGGAGTGGCGCGGTCGGTTCGTGCACGTGCACAATGTCGAATTTTTCGGCGTCGAGAATTTGTTTAACCCGCCGATAAATTTGCGGCGACAAGGTGATGCGTGCCTTTGAGCCGCTGAACGGCACGAGTGATACGTCGTCGGTGACGCGAATGACGTGTGAATCGAGCGCGGCGTCATCCGCGCTGGACGCCGCGATGATGCGCACATCGTGACCGAGCGCGCGAAAATGTTTGTCGAGATGCGTGATATGTTCGGTCACGCCGCCGGGATAAGGGAAATCGTACGGTGAGACGAGGGCGATTTTCATTGATTTGTTTGTGACAAAAGATGGTCTATCTTTTTATTCGATTGGCTTGCCAAACATTTTGTAAAAATTACGTCGAACATGTTTCGCCGGCAGTTTGACCAAGCTCTGCAACATTTGCGCGGGACCGATGCGCGCAAGCATTTCCATTTCTTGGCGCGTCCAGTAATGTCCCTCCACCGTGGTTGTGCCGGTTTTGATGGCGTTCAGCAAATCATCTGCCGTTGAGCCGGGAAAAATTGTTGTTGCTGTGCCAATCGTTTCCTTGATGTGCGAATCGCTTCCGCCGGTCTCGGGTAGTTTCAACACACGCGCGTTAATGTCGCGCACCTTGTCTGCAACGACGCGTCCCGCAATCGAAGGGTTTAACGTTTCAAAGCCATCGAAATAAACTTCGTCGTGCGGGTTGCGATGAATCCGCATCAAACCGTTTTGCCCGATCGAGCGAATGAGCCAGCTCATCGGGTGTGGCGCGATGACAATGCCACCTTGCTCGTGAACCTGAGCAATTGTCTTGTCGAGCGACATCAACGATTTGATGGGCTTGTCAATATTTAGGACGAGCAAATGCCCCTCGATGGTGGTGACTTCGCAACCGGTGAGAACCTGGAAACGATAGTTGCGCCGCGCGGCAAGGTTGCGCGCTTCATCCGCGCCGTCGAACATGTCGTGATCGGTGATCGCGATTAAATCCAGGTCGGTCTGGTCTTGGACAAAATCAAACACCTCGGGGACGGACGCCATGCCGTCGCTGTGGGTTGTGTGAATGTGAATATCGGCTTTGCCCATGTTTACCAAATTTTCTGAAACATTAACCACTGGTCGGGATACTGACGAATGTAGCGTTCCATAATGTTCGCCATTTTTTGCACGCCGGCTTGAATGTCGTTTTGCATATTGCCAGTGCGTTCGAATGTGAGCGGTGGTTCAATAATGACATGCGAGCGTCCGTCCGGTTGGCGAATCGAAAAACCCAAAAAGACCGGCGCGCCATATTTGAACGAGAGTTGCACTGCGCCGTCCGGCATTTGCGTGGGCTTGCCAAAGAATTGCACGATGGGACCGGTTTTTGTAATATCGCGGTCGTACGCCAACCCGGCAATGCCCCCATTCTTGATGACCTTGATGAGCGCGCGCGGCGCAAGGTCGAGCGGAACCATTTCGATGCCCTGACTTTTGCGCAAGCCGAGCACGTACTGGAATAATTTTTCCGGACCGAAGCGTTCGTTCGGCACGACGATTTCGGCTTTGAGATACACCGCGGTGAGTTGAATTACCATGTCCCACGCGCCAAAATGTCCCGAACCGGCAATCACGCCCTTGCCTTGCTTGAGCGCATCTTCAAGCATTTCCAAGCCATCCACGCGTTCGAGTTGTTGTTGGATTTTTTCGCGTGTGATGCCGTGATTGCGGAATAAATCAAAATAATTTTTAATTAAATTTTGAAATCCGCGCCGCGCGACGCTTTGCACTTGCGTCGCGCTCGCCGCGTCGCCCAGAATCGTGCGCACGTTCGAGAGATACGTTGCCTGCTTGTTCGCGCCGAGCCAAAACCACACATTGCCGGCGAACGCGCACAACGCATAACCGATGCCGGCGGGAATGCGCGGCGCGAGAAAACCAGCGAAGCGAAAGAGATAATACTTGAGCATAGGTTACGACTTGTTCGTACTCAGGGATGCTTTTTGAATTTGTTGCAACCGTTTTTCGTCGAGTGTCCACATCGGACGGAAGACGTACCACTGTTCAGGATGTTCGCGGATGAACACTTCCATGCGTCGCGCGATTTCCTGCATTGTCGCTTGCATAATTTCGCGGCGGTCGCCTTTGGCTTGGACAAAGATCGGCGTGGTCGTGTGAATGTAAATGTGTTCATCGTCGGCGACGTACGCGTGTCCCACCAAAATCGCCGCGCCGGTAAGCAGAGCCATTTGCGCCGGCCCCGCCGGAAAATCGGTGCGGACGCCAAAGAAATCCACCGGCACGGTGGTTATATCATAGTGATGCGTAATACCAAAATCGAGGAGGAACGCGGTCATCTCGTTGCGCTTGAGCGCCTGGAGAATTTTGCGCGGCGCGGTGTCGTACGGATACAAGGAGATGCCGCGCTTGGCACGAATCTGGGTGAGATGTTCCATCAACTGCGGCGGGCGCAACGTTTCTGCCACGAGTGTGAACGGTTTGAAATGGCTCGCCATCACCGCGCTGGGTAAATCATTGTTGCCAAAGTGCGCGCTGACGACAATCGCACCCTTGCCCTGTGCTAACGCGTTTTCAAAATCGGCTGGGCTAACGATGGTGACCCGTTTATCCAACTCGGCATTCGACATGCTGGGATAGATCATCACATCGCGCAATTGGCGCGCAAAATTTTTGAACGCGCCGCGTGCCACCCGTTTGACCGCCGGATCATTCGCCGACTTGCCGAGCACATGCGCAAAATTTTCTTCTGCCACGCGCCGACGCAAGGGCATCAAATAGTACGCGCCCATGCCCATCATGCCTGCCATCCAAAACGAAACGCGACGCGGAGTTGTCGCAATCAAAAACATACCGAGGCGCCAAAGCCAATACAACACGATCACAGGACGAACACTCCTTGGGGTCCGTTACCGAGGAACAAGCGAATCGAATTGTCGCGCATACCCATCCATCCGCGCGCGGTCGAGCGAATAGTGGATGACTCTGCCACTGCGTTGGGTTTTGACTAGTCCCGTTTGTTTGAGGCGATGCAAATGCCACGAGACGAGTGGCTGGCTCAAGCGCAAGCCGCGGGATAATTCCGAGACAGTCGCATCGTGCCGCGCGAGTTGCGCGAGAATCCGCAAGCGCGCGCCATCGGCGAGGACCCGATAGTAATCACGTAATTCTTTTAACCCACGCACATCTGATTCGATTCGCATGATTCACATTTGGACAAGCAATCATTTGCTTTGCCGACTGATATATAAACGACGATTTATATATTATCCAAATGGAACGTTTTGTCAATCAGTTGATAAGCCGGTATAATCATAGTGAGCCGCTATGCAATTATCTGCTCTGCCACGCTGGGAGGTTACTCCGGCGCAAGCAATTCAAATTCAGCAAGACCTTGCCGCGCGCGTCAGCGAACGCGACGAGGTCGGCGATGTGAAATTGTTTGCCGGGGTGGATGTGGGGTTTGAGGGCGAAGGCAATCGTACTGCGCGCGCGGCGATTGTCGTTCTGCGTGCCGGCGATCTTGCGCCGGTGGACTATGCGATTGCGCGTGTGCCGGTCACGTTTCCGTACATCCCAGGTTTGCTTGCGTTCCGCGAATTGCCGGTCATCTGGCACGCGCTCGCCGAATTAAAAACGACGCCGGATATTTTTATCGTGGACGGACAAGGTCGCGCGCATCCGCGTCGCCTGGGGATTGCCTCGCACCTTGGCGTGTTACTTGATGTGCCGACGATTGGTTGCGCAAAATCCATTTTGTGCGGCAAAGCCGAGACGCCGAAAGCAGAACGTGGTGCGTGGTCGCCGTTGATGGATCACGGCGAGCAAATTGGTGTGGCATTGCGAACGCGCGCGAGCGCCGCGCCAGTGTATGTGAGTGTGGGACATCGCGTTTCGCTCGCGCGCGCAATCGAGTTGGTTTTGCAAGTGTGCCAATCGTATCGTCTGCCCGAAACGACGCGCTGGGCGCATCGCGTGGCGGGCGGTGAAAACCTCATCGTGCAAACACAAGCGAGATTGCTCTGATGGCAAACGATCAAAAAATTTTCCAAGCCGCCGCGTTAATCAAAAATGCTAAACACGTCGTTGCTTTGACCGGCGCAGGCATCTCGACGCCGTCGGGCATTCCCGATTTTCGCAGTCCCGGGTCGGGTTTGTGGAAGCGTGCTGACCCGATGGAGGTCGCTTCGTTCTGGGGCTTTAACGCGCATCCCGATAGTTTTTATCTCTGGTTCAAGCCGCTCGTCGAATTGGTTTTGCGCGCGCGTCCCAACCCGGCGCACCACGCGCTCGCCGAGCTGGAGGCGATGGGCAAACTGCGCGCGATCATCACGCAGAACATTGACGATTTGCATCAACATGCCGGAAACAAGCGCGTACTCCAGGTTCACGGACACATGCGCCAAGCGACCTGTGTGCGATGTATGCACCAAACAGATGCCGCGCCCTTGATCGAAAATTATATGGCGCATGGCAAGACGCCGCGTTGCGAGATGTGTGGCGGCGCGATGAAACCGGATGTTGTCTTGTTTGGCGAAATGTTGCCGGTGCGTGTGATGTATGAAGCGGAGCAAGAGACCAAACAATGCGATGTGATGCTTGTGGCTGGGTCATCGCTCCAGGTTGCGCCAGCCGGCGATTTGCCGCTCGTCGCCAAAAAACAGGGCGCGCAGTTGATCATCGTCAACAAATCGCCGACGATTGCCGACGCGCAGGCACAGGTCGTTTTGCGTGAAGACGTGGCAGATGTCTTGCCCAAAATCGTGCGCGCGGTGAAAAAATAAAATTGACAATTGTGGCGCGGTTAGATATTATTGAGCCATCAGGATTGACCTTGCCCTCGTAGCGCAATCGGATAGCGCACCTGCCTTCTAAGCAGTCGGTTGCGAGTTCGAGTCTCGCCGGGGGCGCAAAAAAACAAGGACGTTCTCACGAGCGTCCTTGTTTTTTGTTTGCGAATGAGATCAATATTTTTTCAGCCACGTGCGCCACTCGGCATCGAATTTTTCGAGCGGCACGTTGATGGATTTTTGCAACACTTGGTCAAAGTCAAGGGTCGTGTCGCACGCTTTGGCGACCCGCCAAAAGGCATCCACCCCGCCGTAATTTTCGGCGATGAATTTGACGAGTGATGCCGCAAAGCCGTACGCCAAACTCACATCCTTGTTGAGCGTGAGCATGTGATTCATGTCTTGCTTGTAGACCGGGCTGACCGTGTCAACCAGCGGAATGATATTGCCGGATTGAACGGCGGCACGCACCGCCCCAAGCCGAAAACTGCCGGACGTATATTCGGCTAGCCCTTCACTTGTCCAATCACATCCGCGTCCGACGGTGGCAAAACTGCGGCGATGCACCATGTGCGTGTACTCGTGTGTGAGTGTTGTTTCAAGATCGGCTTGCCAACCAGTTTTGGCATTGTACCCGCCGTACCCGTACGAGTACGGCGAATAGATCGCAATCAGGTCGTCCGTTCCGCGAAAGCCGGTCGAATAGTACGCGATGGCAGAAGGGCTATCGTACGGCGAAACTCCATAAGTCGGTTTGATTGTCACGGTTGCTTTTTGCTCCGGCACTTGCCCCAAAACTTGAAGCACACGCGCGCGCCCGTTGATCATCAACGCAATGACTTGATCGTTCACCTCGTCTGCCCACGGATAGACCTTGAAAGTAAACCCATCTTTTTCGATGGTGCGCACCTCGCCAACTTCTTCGACGGATGGCTCAGCGAGAACCCATTTGCCTTCGCGTTCATGGAACAGCCAATGCATTTCACTGCCGCCACTGCTTTGAATACGCGCTTGGACAAAGCCAAACTCGCGCGGCTTGATTTCGACGACGGTGTAAGCGAATTTGGTTTGCCCGGCGAAAATGGATTTTTGATATGTGGAGAAACGTGTCGTCACAAATCGCCAGAACGGGGCGCTGGGGTCTACGGCTTGTTCGAGTGCTTTTTCGTCGTTATTCGTGTACGCACGCGCGTACAAATCGAGCGATGCTTGGATGCTCGCGCGAATCTTGTTTATATCTGGCGTTGGCGTCACGGTTGGTTTGGGCAAAGGTGTGGCGGTGGGCGGTAATGGAGTTGCCGTTGGCATCGTGGTCGCCGTGGCAGTTGGAACAGATGTCGCTGTTGGGATTGTCGTTGCGGTAGGCGGCACCGGAGTTGGTGCGGGTGTGGGTGTGGGCGCGCACGCGATCAAGGTCAACAACAAAATTAGAACGAGCAGAGTCAGGCGTTTCATCGTTTGCTCCTCGCGGATTATTTTTTCAGACCTAGTTTTTCAATCAGCCAAGCGATGCGTTCTTGGGTTGCTGTTTCGTTCAAGCCGTGCCCGGCGTCGTACCAACGCAACTCTTTTGGTTCGCGTGCCGCGTCGAAAAATTCTTGTGCGCGTTCCTTTGAAACGTGCGGATCGTTCGTCGAAAACTGGAACAAGACCGGCGCGGGCGCGAGTTGCGCGATGTGTGAAATTGGATCGTACGGTTGCATGGATGCGCTAAATTTTTCGCGCGCCTCGCCTTCGAGTCTGGGATAGTACAAATACCAATCGGGAAAACGTGGCGTGCCTGCCATCAAAACGTACTGCGTGGGGCGCGGGTCAATGCTCCCGGTCAACGCGCCGTACATCGCGCCGAAATCGTGACCGACGTACGCAAATCGTTGCGCGTCTACGTTTGGTTGCGCGAGAAGCAAATCCATCGCGATGCGCAACTCGATGACTTGACGTTGAGAATTTTCTAGGTCGTCGGCTTGCGTGCGTTTGAGAAACCAATCGCGGTCCGACCACATCGTTTCGACGAGGAGTGATGTCGCACCGTGTTGCGCGAGTGTGACTGCTTCGTTGATAAATTGTGTGCGATTCGAGTCGCGTGATTCTGGCTCGTACCAATGCACGAACAAAATTGCCGCGTGCGGTTTTTCATCGGCGGGCGAAATGAGGTGCGCAACGCGCCGATAATCGAACGATGTAGCGAAACTGAACAAACGTCGCACCGTGTTTTCTTCGCGGCGCGTGCCAATCTCGCGCAGGTCACGCGATGCGTGACGATCATATTCGAAAACAAGTGTAGACATGTTTGCCTCGGATGAAAAAGTGAACCAAATCTATATCAATTTTTGACAAAATGCAATCGGCTAAAATCAAAAATGCCATTTGCGTTTGCCAATCTACGTACTTGATGATAAAATAGCCGACGTTGCGACGAGGTCGTATCGCGAAAGGAAGTATGCTCAAGTCACCGCGTTTTTGGATTGGAATTCTGATTAGTCTGGTCTGTCTCTATTTTGCGTTTCAAGGCATTGACTTTACCAAATTACTCGAAGCATTGGTGGGCATTAATTATTTTTGGCTTGCAGTGTCGTCGGCGTTGTTTTTGGTGAGTTACGGCGTGCGCGTGATTCGTTGGCAGTTGCTTTTTTCGCCGATGCGTTTGCGACTGGGCAATGTGTTTCATGCGCTCAACGTGGGTTATTTCTTGAGCAATATTTTGCCGGCACGTTTGGGCGATGTGGCGCGCGCGTACTTGATTGGTGAACTCGAAGGGGTGAGCAAAGCGCGCGCGCTCTCGACGGTTGTGGTCGAGCGATTGAGCGATGGTCTCACGGTTGTCTTGCTCATTTCGCTTACCGCGTTGTTCGTGCCGAACATTCCAGTCGAAGCGCAACAAGGCGCAGTCGTCACGGCGATTGCCGGGATTGCTGGCATTGCGGTGTTGCTCGTCTTGTCGTTCAACAAAGAGCGCGGCTTGGCGTTGTTGCATCGTCTCGTTTCGCCGATTAAATTTTTACAACATCCCAAATTGTGGCAAATCCTCGAATCGCTGATTGATGGCTTTGCGGTTCTGCGTTCGCCGAAAGCGATTCTAGGCGTGGGTGTGTGCGCTCTACTCGCGTGGGTGATTGGCGGGCTGACATTTTGGACGGCTTCGTTGGCGACGAATTCCTCGCTTCCGCTGACCGCCGCGTTTCTCGTGATGACCGCGACCTCGTTGATGGTTGTCATTCCTTCGTCACCAGGTTACGTCGGCGTGTTTCATGCTGGCGCGGTGTTGATCTTGACGACCGTCTTCCACGCCGACCAAACCGTCGCGTTGACGTTTGCAATTGTGATTCACGCGTTGACGTACATTTGGATCATCGTCCTCGGTGTCTTTTCGATGTGGCGCGAGGGCATTTCGATGACTTCTCTGCAAACGATGCAGGCAAGTGAAACAAAATCATAACGGAGATTTTACGTTGGGCAAGATTCTCGTCACTGGTGGTTGTGGGTTTATTGGCAGTAACTTGATGAATCGTTTGCTCGCGCGCGGCGAGCAAGCGGTGGCGTTCGATAATCTTTCGCGGCGCGGCGCGCTGAAAAATCGCGCGTGGTTGCAAGATACGTACGGCTCACGCTTTCAATTGATTCAAGCCGATGTGCGCGATGCGCGCGCGATTGCCGATGCCGCACGCGATGCCGATGTGATTGTGCATCTCGCCGGTCAAGTCGCGGTCACGACCTCGGTTGCCGACCCGCGCAGTGATTTTGAAATCAACGCGCTCGGTACCTTCAACGCGCTCGAAGCCGCGCGCTTGTCTGGGCGCAATCCGATTTTCATCCTGTCGTCCACAAACAAAGTCTATGGCGGTATGGATGATGTCGCGGTTGTCGAGCGTGCGACGCGCTACGCGTTTCGCGATTTTCCGAATGGCGTTTCGGAACATCAACCACTCGATTTTCATTCGCCGTACGGATGTAGCAAAGGCGCGTCCGATCAATACGCGCGCGATTATCATCGCATCTATGGTTTGCGTTCAGTCGTGTTTCGTCAATCGGCGATTTATGGTCCGCGTCAATTCGGCGAAGAAGATCAAGGTTGGCTCGCGTGGTTTATCATCGCGGCGGTGACCGGCAAACCGATCACGATTTACGGCGATGGCAAGCAAGTGCGTGACATGCTTTACGTGGACGATTTGCTCGACGCGTACGAAGCCGCGATTGCGCGGATTGATCGCGTGGCGGGTCGTGTCTATAACATGGGCGGCGGCGCGCAAAACACGATTTCAGTGTGGATGGAATTTTTGCCGATGCTCGAAAAATTGCTCGGCAAAAAAATTCCGTACGCCGTCGGCGATTGGCGACCCGGCGACCAACGCGTGTGTGTGTACGACACCGCGCTCGCCGCGCGCGAGTTGGATTGGCACGCCAAGGTTTCAATCCATGCCGGTGTTGAAAAATTGTTCAACTGGGTCAAGGATAACGTTGCGTTGTTTGGTTAGGTGTGTTAACAACAAAAATCCAAAATCAACTATCGAAAAAAATTGAATGAAGATTCTCATTGCTCTGACGTATTATCGTCCTCATATTAGCGGATTGACCATCTATGTCGAACGACTTGCCGGCGCGTTGGCTCGTCGTGGACATCAAGTTACCGTACTCACCTCGCGTTTCGATAAATCGCTTGCGCCGCGCGAAATGGTGGATGGCGTAACCGTGATTCGCCACCCGGTCGCGTTCAAGTTGAGCAAGGGCGCGATCATGCCCGGCTTTTTGTCGCACGCGCTCGCGTTGATGACGCAACACGATGTGGTTAGCGTCCACTTGCCGCAAGCCGAAGGTGGACCGCTGGGCTTGTTCAGTCAAATCGCACGCAAGCCGGTTGTGTTGACGTATCATTGCGATTTGCAATTGCCGCCCGGTGTTTTCAATAGCTTGGTGGATCGCATGGCGTTTACGTCGAATGTGATGGCGGGCATGTTCGCGAGGCGCATTGTTGCGTACACCAAAGATTATGGGGTCAACTCGCCGCGCCTCTCGCG
>CAZPIR010000068.1:0-6423 GCA_964586085.1 uncultured Anaerolineaceae bacterium
GTGCGTGATTGCGCGTACAGATCGAATGGGTTGCCGTCGAGTAGCGCGCGCCCGGCTTGAATGAATGTCGCCACGTCCCAGGTCTGCGCGAAATAGGCGTGCAGGGTCAGCGTAGCGGCAAGAATGCCAGCGGCGTACACCAAAGCACTCGAGGCGAGAAAGCCAAACGAGGATTGCCAGAATCGCCGCGCGGAAAACGAATCGGGGAGCGTACTCGATAACGACATTAGCGGCATTATAGCAGATTCTCGATGATTTGCCTAAAACGCAAAACCCGTTTCCACGTGATAGGTGAAAACGGGTTACGCTTGGCTAGCCGATCACTTCGGGCGGGATGTCTTGGCGTTTGGGAGATGGCAGGACATCGCCCACTGATTTGGTTTCTGGAATGGCGGGCACCGGTGAACGCGATCCGCCAAACTGGAGCGTGTTGGCTAGATTGTACAAATCCAGGTCTACTTTTTTGTGGCAGTTGGCAACTTTGGCTAATTCGGTTGTGACAATCTTGTTGCCGGACAAACCAACCATCACACCATAATTGCCGGCGTGCATTTGTTGCACGGCGGCAACTCCCAGGCGTGTCGCGAGCAAACGTTCGTACGCGCTTGGGCGTCCGCCGCGTTGCAAGTGACCCAGGATCGTCATGCGCACGGTGAAGCCAATTTCTTCTTCGCGCGCGTGCAGATACTCGTAAATTTCCGGCGTGCTGGGATGATGCCCTTCGGCGACGACGATGATGCTGTGTGGTTTGCCGAGCGCGTACTGGGCTTGAATACCTTGCAGAATTTGTTCGGGCGTCATGGGCGCTTCGGGAATGACGATAATCTCCGCGCCGCCGGCAATGCCGCTCATCAGCGCGAGATACCCGGAATCGCGTCCCATCGTTTCGATGAGAAACGCGCGTTGATGACTCGATGCCGTGTCGCGAATCTTGTCAATCGCATCGAGCACGGTGTTGAGTGCGGTGTCCACGCCGAGCGTCATGTCCGTGTAACACAGGTCGTTATCAATCGTGCTGGGAATGGTCACGATGGGAAAACCCAACTGGGAAAGTTGGTACGCGCCCATGTGCGTGCCGTTCCCGCCGATGATGATGAGACCTTCGATGCCTGCACCGTTCAAATTGTGCAGTGCCTTGCGGCGTCCCGCCGGATTTTTGAATTCGAGACAACGCGCGCTTTGCAAAAATGTTCCGCCGCGACTGAGCAAGCCGCCAATGTCGCGCACGGTGAGCCGATGAAAGTCGCTGTCAAGTAATCCTTGATAACCGCGTTCGACGCCAAACACTTCAAAACCCAGACTAGCGCCCATGCGAACGACTGCGCGCACGGCGGGGTTCATGCCTGGCGCATCGCCACCGCTGGTTAGGACGGCAATTTTTTTGATACTCATAGAATCATCCTCACGATGGTCCAGTGACCACGAGATCCGTCACGCGCCCTTGCGTGAGTTCCAATAATAATTTTAATTCGATTTCAAATAAAGCGTTCGGCGCGCCCGCCGCCGCCCAGACCTGGTTGAAACGCATCAAGGTCTCATCTACAAGCGTTTCGAGCGGCGTAGGGTGCGCGACCGGCGGCACGCCGCCAATTGCGTACGAGGTGTGCGCGCGAACTTGCTCGGCATTGGCGATTTGTGCATTGCTTGCGCCAACAAACTGGGCAATCTTGGTCGCGTCGGCGCGTTGGTCGCCGGCAACGAGCACGAGAACCGCGCGCGAGTCCGCGATAAAGATCAAGGACTTGACGATGCTACCGAGCGGCGTGTTCACCGCGTCTGCCGCGAGTTGCGCCGTGCGCGCACTGATGGGCAACTCTTGCACGTTAATCGGCAAGTTGCGTTGAACAAAATAATCACGGACGCGATCTACGGAACGCATAAAATAAAGTATGAGGGCAGAAGTATGAAGGATGAATTTTTCATCCTTCATACTTCATACTTCCGACTTGTTAATCGCTCGTCATGATGAACAGCGGACGCATCTCGAAACTTTCATAGATGGGACGCAAACGATCCGTGTGGTAGAATTTTGCAACGTTGACCGTTTTCTTGGAACTCGTCACAACATCGAGCGGCATGTTATCGTAACGACCGTTCTTGAGCACGACGAGTCGTCCGTGAATGCCATCGAGAAGCAAATCGAGCGCGAGGTTGCCGTATGCCATCGGCACAATCGAATCAATCGCATCGGGATCGCCGCCGCGCACAAGATAACCCAGGCGTTGATTCACCACGTTGATCGCTTTGCCGTTGTTGTGTTTCGCCGACATGTCTTTCAGTTTCGAGGCAACTTCATCACCGATGCCACCGAGTTTCGCGTGACCATAGGCATCGGTTGCCGTACCTTCAAAGATCATCGAACCTTCGGCAAATTGCGCGCCTTCGGACACGAGCACGACCGAGTACTTGCTGGGATTGAAATTGCGGTCGCTGATGAGCAACTCGGTGAGATGCTCCATGTCGAATTTGTATTCGGGAATCACACACCGATTTGCCGCGCCTGCCATTGTGGGCAACATCGCCGTGAAACCGGCGTAACGTCCAAACACTTCGACGACGAGGAAACGCTCGTGCGAACCGGCACTCGTGCGCAAGCGATTCACCAATTCAATCGTGCGGCTGACGCACGTGCTAAAGCCGATGCAGTAATCTGTGCCCGGCACATCATTGTCCATCGTCTTGGGAATGGCAATGACCTTGACGCCTTTTTTGTACAAACGCACGCCAAAGCTCAGCGTGTCATCGCCGCCGATGGGAATCATGTAATCAATGCCGAGAAAGTCCAGGTTCTTGAGCACTTCGTCGGTCAGGTCGTTCTTGTCGGCGTTGTACGTGGATTGCAAGTGCAGAGGCACATCGCCCTTTTTTACGTTCGTCGGATTCGTGCGCGACGTGTGCAGGAACGTGCCGCCCGTGCGCCCCGCGCGATTGACGATCTCTTCGGTGAGCACTTGGAAATTTTCGCTATTGTCCGCTTTTTCATCGCGGACGATGTTGATCGCCCCGCCCCATCCTCGGCGGACGCCAATCACCTTGTACCCCTCGCGTAATGCGCGAATCGTCACGGCACGAATCGCAGGATTGAGACCCGGTACATCGCCGCCACCGGTTAAAATTCCAATGACGCCCTTGATCTTGTTGACGTTTGCCATAGGAATGACTCCTTTGTGTAAGATGAAATCCAAAAGCGATTATACACCGATGCAATACTCTGTCAAAAAATTGGAGGGACAATGCAACGCATTCTCCCTCCGTTTGATTACGCTTTGCCCAACTTGGCTTTTTCTTCTTCGGCGATTTTTTCGTCGTACTTTTTGAACAACCCTTTGGGTTCGCGGAGCAATTGTCCCGGCGCGAGTTGCGATGGTTTCCATTCTTGCGTATGCAAGCCCGGTTCATAGACCGCCGCCGTGTGGTCGCGCGACGATTCGTGAAACGTCTTGATGTGTACCGTGCCGAGTAGGTCGCCCTCATACCCCAGTTGTTGATGCAGTTCGTTCGACGAGAACGGCAGGAACGGATAGAGCAACACTTTCAAGTTATCAATCACGCGAAGCGCGACGTAGAGCGAAGTTGCCGCGCGGGTGCGATCCACCTTGATGGTCTTCCAGGGTTCGGTGGCTTGCAAGTACTGATTTGCTTCGCGCGCGATCTCGATGGAGATGCCGATGGCTTCCTTGAAACGCACGCGTTCGAGCGCGTTGCCGACGCTCGCGAACGCGGCTTCGGATTTGGCGATGAGCGCGCGGTCGGTATCGTCGAGTTCGCCCGGTGTTGGCACGCGTTGCTCAAAATTCTTGTACGTGAACGTGAGGACGCGATTTGCCAGGTTGCCCCAGGTGGCGATGAGTTCGTCGTTGTTGCGGCGCACAAATTCCTTCCACGTGAAATCCGTATCCGCAAATTCCGGCATGTTCGCCGAAAGTAAATAGCGTAGCGGGTCTGGGTCGTACACCTTGAGATAGTCGTTGATCCACACCGCCCAGTGTTCGCTTTTGCTGAACTTGCGCCCTTCGAGATTCAGGAATTCGTTTGCCGGCACATCGTACGGCAAAGGCAAGTTTTCATCATAGCCCAACAGCATCGCGGGCCAAATGATGGTGTGGAACGGAATATTGTCCTTGCCGACGAAATAATAACCGCGCACATCGTCCGACTTGACCCACCATTCTTTCCACTTGTCCGGCGTGCCGCGATTCTTTGCCCACTCGACGGACGCGGAATAGTAGCCGATGACCGCTTCGAACCAAACATAGATGCGCTTGGTGTCATACCCGGTCAACGGCAGAGTGATGCCCCAGTCCATATCGCGCGTGATGGCGCGTCCGTGCAGACCGCTCTTGAGCCAGTTGCGCACGAACGCGAGGACGTTGGGTTTCCAGTACGAATCCTTGTCCGAGAGGTATTCGAGCAGACGCTGTTCAAATTTTCCCAGGTCGAGATAAAAGTGCTCGCTCTCGCGCACGACGAGTTTGTGCGGCGGTTGCCCGGGTTTGGCGTGTTTGCATTGCGGGTTAATCAATTCGATGGCATCGAGCACGCGCCCGCAGTTGTCGCATTGATCTCCGCGCGCGCGCGGGAACTGGCAGTACGGACACGTCCCGCCGATGTACCGATCCGGTAAAAAGCGCGCATCGGTTTCGCAGTAAATTTGTTTCTCAGTCGCCTTGTAAATGTTGCTTTTTTCCAAGTTGCGCAAAAAGATGTCCTGCGAAATTGCCCAATGATTCTCCGTGTCGGTGTGCGTGAACAGATCGAACGAGATGCCGAGCTTTTGCCATGTTTCGAGAAACAGGGCATGCGAGCGTTCAAACACTTGGCGCGCGGTGATATGTTCTTCGTCGGCGGTCACCGTGACCGGCGTGCCATGCGAATCCGAGCCAGAAACCATCAGCACATCGTTCCCGATCAAACGATTATAGCGCGCAAAAATATCGGCGGTGAGATACGCGCCGGCAATGTGCCCTAGATGTAATGGTCCGTTGGCGTAGGGCCACGCTACGAACACTCCAATTTTTTTGGTCATGTTATCATCTCCAGTGTAAATTTGATGAAGGACGTGGGACGAATGACCAGGCAAAACTTGTCTGTGTCTTTGGTCTTTCGTCATCGGAAAATAAAAACGCCGCTGATACTGTGAGGCGTTCCTCACATCAGTCGGCGTGGCGCACCGTGTACACGCGATGATCGCGTGCCCACTTTTACGGTGCGCCGCTCGGCATGGTCATTCCGCGAATCCAAAAATAAATCTTGAACATGTCTAACCTCGTTTGCTATTCTAGCACAAAAGCGGCAGGTTGCCAAGTACGATGTTGAAAAAAGACGGGCTTGCCATGATGCTCCAGTGCAAAGCACTGGAATGCCCCTATCAAGGGTAGCGTTTTCTTGATATAATCTGCCATGTGCGTTGCGTTTCAGCAACGCAACTCAACGTGTTCGGGAGGAACCAATGTCTGCACGTTTGCAAATTTGGGGTTCGATAGGATTGGTCGTCGTGATTTTGGCAGTGGGTTTTGTCGCCGCGGCAACCTCAGCGAGTTCGAGCGGGATGAATACAATGGATGGCAAATCGCCTGCCAGCATTCCGCCGGGTCGGGCTTTTCTCGATGGTCAGGAAATTTATTTCGTCCACACCGAAGTGTCGGATGCCGATGTCGCCAAGCTCTTGTCCGGCATGATGAACTCGCCGGTGATTCATGTGCCGGCATTGAGCCAGGTGCCGGCGACAGTGCTAGCCGATGTCTATGTGTTCAAAAATGGTGTCAAGGGAATGGGACCGCTTGGTTTTCAACCCGACATTTTTGACAATCCGCCGGGTACGAGTGGTTATAGTCCTCTGCGCCGACTGACGTTGATTACGTGGAAGGATGCCGCCGGCGCGCGCGAATTAAAATCCCTCGCCGAGATTCGCTCAGCGGTTAGTCGTGGAGAAATTACGTTGGAACAAACACCAGTGGTGATTAATATGCCGTTTATTACCTGGCCCGGTGGCAAGCGATAAACAACCCGCTTGCATCCGTGCATCAGTGAGTCGCTTCGAAATCGGAAACAAGGTCTGCAAACACAAGCTCGCCGCATCTCATTCCGGGACGGCGAGTTTGCTGTGCTGTGGGGATGAATCGCCCAGTGGTTTGATCGCTTACTATACAAGCGAGTGAGCAGGATATCACTCAAGCTCTGCGAGTTGTTGGTGGACCGGTTCGTCGTTGAATGTGTCCCCCGGCATTTACCGATGTTGGTTACGTTGACACTGCGACTATAAAGCAAGGCGGCAAGGATGTTAAAGCACAAGTTACCCCAAAAGATGAGCGGCGATGAATCAAACTCGATTCATCGCCGCTCATCGTCTCAAGTGCCCCGGGAGAGACTTGACCAAACCCTTTCACGCCATTTCGTCGTCACTCGGATGGATGGACTAGAATA
>CAZPIR010000068.1:6433-11750 GCA_964586085.1 uncultured Anaerolineaceae bacterium
CACCTGCACTGAGGGATATTGCGTGCAAGTGACGATTCTCTTCGTGGATGTCGGTGAGCATCCTCTTACGTGAAATTGTGCCCCGGGAGAGACTTGAACTCTCACGTCCGTAAGGACACAGCCCCTCAAACTGCCGCGTATGCCAATTCCGCCACCGGGGCATTCAGTTCGGCTGTGCCGCTATTATAGCGAGTTTATCTCGCGTGTCAAACTCAACTTGCGTCCTCAACCGGCACAACGCCATTCTCGACCTCGGCGCTGAGCAAAACGCGCAAAATGCCGGGGGCATTGTTTTTGTTAATGCGGCGATGCAACTGTTCCGGCGTCATCGGATTGTTGCCGTTTGCCAACAGCGCGCGAAAAATTGCAATCGTCAGCGGTGTTGCCGGTATGATATAGTTCGGCAGGCGTCCGCAGTGATCGGCGAGACATTCCCACAGTGCGTCCACGCGCGTGACCTCGGCGGTCTTGCGATGGATACGATCAATGACCGGTGTTGTTTCGAGCGTCGGGTAACGGGAACGACACTCGTCGCACAAGAGCGCGTGCATTTCTTCGCGCAGGTCGCGCCCATTCTGTGCGAACCAGTCCAGGTCAATGCGAAATTGTGTTTTAGTATCGGGTCTGGAGATAGGAGCCATAGTTTATTTTCAGTCGTCCGAAAAATTAGCGACGCGCATCATCGCTCAACACAAAGTACCCGCCGCCGACAGATGTGATGGCGCGGCTTTCGGTCAACGCGCCGAGTACAGCGCGTGGTCCAGCGCGGCGCACAAGATTGACCGCACTGTACAAAGTCTTGGCATGCACGCGCCCCGCGCCACTCAGTTTGGCGAGTTCGGGAAAAATTTCTTCGAGCAGAACTCCTAGGCGTTGCTCACGTAAGGTCTGCGCGACGGTGTCAATCCCAATCGGGTCGTTGACGAGAATAAGCATGTCCTCGTCGTACTTGTGCGCGAGCGGACGGCGTTCTTGCGCAAATGTGAGTTTGCCGTTCGCGCCGCGCGCGACGCGAACCCACAAACTGCGTTCGCGTTGCGGTTGATATTCGAGATTCAAGGTCAGTGGATCGTTCGTGCGTTTCAAAATCAAATACGCACCCGGCGCAAGTTTGCGCGCATTGAACCAATTTGCCAACCCGGCGATGTACTGTCCATCGTTCACGGCGAACGTGGTCAACTTGCCGCCCATGATCGCATCCACGAGTGTGATCTTCATGCGCGGGCGCGTGAACGCCGGCAAGAGTGCGCGCACGGCGGGCGTCATCGGCAAGGTGCCGGCGCGACGATGCGGGTAGGTGAGCACGAGCGTCACTTCGTCGCGGACTGGGTCAACGCGTTCACTCGCTTGCCCGTTCGTGTCGGTCTCGTCGTGTAATTCAGCCGGAACGGTTTCGAGATCATCGGGCAGGGCAGTCGTGCGCGCGGACACGGCATGGAGAATTGCCGGACGTTCGCGGGCTTCAGCCGGTTCCAGGTGTGCGAGATACCAACGTGGTTCATTGCTGGGTCCCACTTCGTCGAAACGCGCATCGTTTGCGAGCGCGAGATTGAGCGCATAGGTTGCCGCGTTCTTTTTGGTCGTTGGCGGCAAGTCCATGATCTTGAGCAGTTCACTCGTGCTCTGCGCGTCGTTCGCTTGTTCGATGGCGGCTTCGGCTAAATTCAAATGCCCGTCATGAATTTGCGGCAACAGTCCGCGCAAGTACCAACCATCTTCAATGCGGACAAATTCCTTGTCCGTGCTGAGGCGTTGAATCAAACGCGCGGTAACGGCATCGCCATGATCGAGAATCGCTTGCTCCGCGCCAGAGATGGATTGAAGCAGTGGCTCGGGGTCTTGATTCAAAGGATGCGCCGCGTCGTACTCGGCGGCGAACTCGCGCAATTTTGCTTCGCCCGCGAATTGCACGCCGATCACTTGAAACGCGCCATAACGTTCGTTCTCGCCGGCGCGCACCTGCACCACTTGACCCTCGCGGTCATCGAGCGTAGCGAACAACAAGCGTTGTCCGACCGCGTAACTGGCTTTTGGTTGATACAACGGCGCGCCGCGCGCCGCGCTCTCGGCGATGCGTCGTTCTTCTTCGCGCACACGCCACTCAATCAAGTTTGCCGCGAGTTCGCGGCTTGCCACTGGCGCGCCGCGTTCCAAAATAAATGCATACAGATGTTCCAGGTCTGTGCTGGTCGTGCCAATCGTTTGCCAAAAATCCAACCCTGCCATTGCCGTCCTTCAAAAGATAACGTATCGTCGTGAGCACTGTATCAGCGCGTCATGACGATACGTCGTGTCATTCCCGAAATGACGTTCTTGATTTCACCGCTATTATACCGGCTTTTGTTCAATCTTACAAACTCGGCGTAACCCGTTTGTTTCCGCGTGGGTTATCGTGTAAAATGGCGCGGCGAGGTTTGTCATGTCGATTTCTCAATCCCTGTTGAAATTTTTGGGCGCGCGAGTGCATCTTCCCGGCGATGCGCTCGACCGGTTTTTTGCGAGTGGACACGTCGGACGCGGGGCAGAGACGTTGTTGCCTTTTCCCGCCGAGTTGATTCCGATTGGTGCGCGGCTCGTTCTGCGCGGCTGGGCGAACAATAAATTTTTTCCAAGCAATCGCGATTGGATTTTGCCATACTGGGCGGAACGTCAATTCGATCCGCGCGATCCTGGGTTTATGCCGCGCGGCTTTAATCTGTACACGATCAATTACACGCATCGCGATTGGACGATGCTCGGCAACCTGGAACGCGAACGGGAAGCGATTGTTGATCCGCGTGGTTTGGTGACGCCCTGGTTTGATGGCTGGTCGCTCGATGTGTGGTTGGAAGTGGACGGGAAATTGTTCGCGCCTTCGCGATTGAATGAGGATGTCGTTGAACAATCGCTCCACGAAAATCTGCCAATGGTCGTCACGACTTTTCGCGCCGGTGATTTGCGTGTCCGGCTCGAAACTTTTGCGATGCAAAACCATGACGACGAATGGGTGATTGAAAACGTCACGGTTGAAAATGCTTCGCGCCTCACGCATCACGCCAAACTGTATCTTTCATCTCGTCCGTTCAACCCCGAAGGCGTTTCGCCGATTCGCGATGTGCAGTACGTTGATGACGCACATGCTTTCTTTATCAACGAGGCGCTTGGCATCCTTGTGCCGCCACCTGACTCGGTTGCCTGTTCCAATCTTGAAAATGGCGATGTCGCCTTGTCGCTCGCCGCGTTGAATCGTGCCACGCGCGCGCATTGCGACGCCGGACTTGCTACCGCCGTCGCCGTGTATCACCTCGACCTGGAACCCGGCGTGAGCAAATCGTTCACCGCCCAAATGCCAATGACGCCGCACATTCACGCAGACGATGATGACGACGACGCGCCGCGTGCCACGCAATCCGCCATATCGAATGTTGAGGGTGCGCGTGCGGATACCATCGCCACTTGGCGCGCGACGCTCGATCAAGGAATGCGCGTGCGTTTGCCGGACGAAAATTTGCAAAACGCGTTCGATGCAAACAAGGCGTACCTACTTTTATTGCATGACGGCAAAACGATTACGCCGGGTCCGTTCACATATCATCAATTCTGGATGCGCGACGCCGCGTATTTGCTCAACGCGCTCGACAAACTCGGTTATCACGCGCAAGCTGAGCAAGTGCTCGAACGATTAGCGCGGCGCGTACAAAAGGATGGTTTCTTTAACGCGACAGAAGGTGAGTGGGATTCGAACGGCGCGGCGATTTGGACCATGCTCGAACATGCGCGCTTGTCCGGCGACCCAGGAATTCTAGCCGGCAATTATTGGCACATTCTACGGATGGCGTCGTGGATCAATTCCAAGCGACAAACAACCAAGAACGACGGACGAGCAAAACCCCATTTTGGTTTACTGCCTTCGGGTCCGGGCGCTGAACATTTAGGTCCCGCCAATTATTTTTACTGGGACGATTTTTGGGGTCTCGCCGGATTACGTGATGCGGCGGCGATTGCAGATTGGTTGCAACAACCGGCGGACGCAAAAAAGTTGCGCGCGAATTTCGTATCGTTCCAAAAAGAGGTGGATGCTTCACTCGCGCTCGTCGCGCAAAAGCTGGGTCGCGCGGCAATGCCGGCGTCGCCGTACCGTCGCCTTGATGCGGGAATGATTGGCTCGCTCGTCGCGCTCACGCCTTTGCGTTTGTTCGATACAAATGATTCGCGCATCGTGGACACGCTCGCCGCGCTCAAAGAAATTGCGTGGATGGAAGATGCCTATTTCAATCACGTTGGTCATTCCGGGTTCGGCACGTACTTGTCACTTCACGTTGCACAATGTTTGCTGTTCCAGCGTAATCCCGACGCGTGGAAAACAATTGACTGGGTCGTGCGTCACGCCTCGCCAACTTTTACGTGGGCAGAAGCGATTCATCCGATCACGCGGCGCGGCGGGATGGGCGACGGGCATCACGGCTGGGCGCTCGCCGATTTTCTCTTGACGATTCGTAATGCGTTGTTGTTTGAAGAAGACAAGCACTTGGTTATCACGCCCGCGATGCCGGAAACCTGGACGGCGGAAATGAATGTGATCAAGGTGCTCGATGCGCCGACCTACTTTGGCAAAGTGAATTTTACGATTGCGTTTGGCGAACGCACGGCGACTCTGGTTGTGAATGCCGCGTGGCGTGACGCGCCCGAGCACATCGAGTGGAATTTGCCGTTCCCGTTGTGCGAGGTTGGCGGCGATGTGGATGGCGTGACGATGCAAGGCAACACGGTACGCTTGCCGCATGGCGCACGTCGCGCGGTAGCAATGTGGTAAACGCGATGCGAAAAATAATTTCTCTGAACGATTCAAACTGGCGTGTGGGTTCGGTCGCGCAAAAAAACTTTGGCGAGGTCAACGACCTGGATGCGGTGACTGAGTGGTTGCCCGCGCAAATCCCCGGCGACGTACGACTCGATTTGTTGCGCGCCGGTAAAATCAGCGATCCATTTTATGCGGACAATAATGAGTCGTCGCAATGGGTGGACTCGCGCGACTGGTGGTACACGCGCGACCTGGAGTTTGAACTGGCGAAAGATGAACGCGCATTTTTAATTTTCGATGGAATAGATTATCAGAGTGCCGTGTTTTGGCGCGGCGAGCAATTGGGGCGACACGTTGGCATGTTTTCTCAGCAAGTTTACGAAATCAAATCGCCTCTCGCCGCTCACCCCTCGTCTCTCGCAATTCGCGTTTGGGGTTCGGATGCTCTGCCAAAATTGCGGACAAGTTTGGCACAAAAAATTTGGGCACGCATCATTTCACCCTTGTTCCGTCCGCCCGACATGCCATTCCCAGATC
>CAZPIR010000069.1:0-11405 GCA_964586085.1 uncultured Anaerolineaceae bacterium
TGTCATTTTAAGCCGCGTAGCGGCGAGAAATCTCCGAATGGGTCAGAGATTTCTCCTCGCCGCTACGCGGCTCATCGAAATGACAGAATGTGTTCGCCCCAAGTATCTGTCATTTCGAGCCGCGTTGCGGCGAGAAATCTCCAAACTGGTTGGGGATTTCTCTTCGCCGCAACGCGGCTCATCGCAATGACATCATCACGCTGGAATTTGGAAAACGCAAGACCTGGATGATAAGGTCTCGCGTTTTTTATCACAGGGTTGTCCAAATCGTTTTAGACGTGCACCGCGTTCCGTGATACAATGCGCCGCACTGATGGGAACCCTTTACCTCGTTGCCACGCCGATTGGCAACCTCGAAGACATTACTTTGCGCGCGATTCGCATTTTGCGCGAGGTGTCGTTGATCGCGGCAGAAGACACACGCACCGCGCGTCGGTTGCTCACGCACCTCGACATTGCGACGCCGCTCGTCGCGTACTTTGAGCCGGTGTACGAACGTGATGCCGCACCGCGTTTGCAACTCTTGCAAATTCTCCAGGCACTCGAACAAGGTGATGTTGCGGTCATCTCCGAAGCGGGCACACCCGGCTTGTCCGACCCCGGTTACGAACTCGTGCGCGCCGCCATCGAACGCGATTTTCGCATCGTGCCGATCCCAGGTGCGAACGCGCTCGTCGCCGCGTTGACGGCATCGGGTTTGCCGACCGATCAATTTGTGTACCTCGGATTTCTCCCGCGCCACAAAAATCCGCGCCGCGAGTTGTTGCAATCCGTCGCGCGCGAAACGCGCACGCTCGTCGCGTACGAATCGCCGCATCGCGTCCGCGAATCGCTCGATGATGTGCTTGCCGTTTTGGGCGACCGTGAAATGTGCGTCGCGCGCGAGTTGACCAAAATGTTCGAAGAATTTTTTCGCGGCACGGTCAGCGCGACGTGCGAACATTTCGATGCAAACGCGCCGCGCGGCGAATTTACGCTGGTGATTGCCGGCGCAGACCCGGCGAGTTTGCAGGACATTGCCGAGCAAGAAATCTGGGACGATGCGCGCGTGATTCAAGCCGTGCGCGACCTGCTTGATACGGGCGTGACGCGCACGGATGCGGTCAAGCGTGTGGCGCGCCAAGCGAAACGCGACCGGCGCGAGGTCTATGACCTGGCGTTGAGTGTTTGAACCGCAAAACGAAAATACTTGTCCGGTGTTGTAACTGTGGAATCCACCAATCTGCCAAACGAGTTGTCTAAACCAGCTCCGTCCATTGCGCGAGGGCTGGTCTTGCTGGCGTTCGCGGCGATGTTGGGCTTGTGCGGATTGTGCGCATCGCTCTTTTATTTGATTTTACCATTCACCGCGCGACCGAATGTGGAAAGCAATCTGCTCCTCGGCGTGGTCGCCGGCATTGGCATTTTATTTGGCGCAACGCTTGCCTGGCAAGGTATCCTTGTGTGGCGTGGACGCGAACCTGGCACGATGGCACGTGCCCTGCCGCCGTTTGGAATTTTTCTCGGCGCGTTTTTTGTTGCGGTGCTTGCCGGCGTGGGCGTCCAAAATTTCAAGCCGACCGCGACCTTGCCGGTTGTGCTCGGTTTTCCGGTGTTACATTTCATCGCGGCGACGACGCCGGTGTTTGCCGTCATCGCGTACGCCGCGCGACGGTTGGGCAAAGCGTCGAGTTCGCGCACGGCATTTTTCGCCCTGACCTGGGGCGCGTTCGGTTCGACGACGATTGCGATTGTGGTCGAAGCGTTCCTGGGAATTTTGTTTTTGGCGCTGGCGGTGATGGTGATTCTGGCGCAACCGGCTGGCGCGGCGCAACTAGGTCGTTTGCAACGCGTGCTCGAAACGGTCACGCGCACAAACGATTTTGCGCTACTCACGCAGTGGTTGGCAAATCCGTTCGTCATTGCCGGTATCTTGTTTTATTTTGCTTTGCTGGTCCCGTTGATTGAAGAGGCGTTCAAGACGCTTGTGCTCGTGCCGCTGAATTCGCCACGCACCCTTGCGCGCGAGGCAATCCTGTGGGGCATTTGTGCCGGCGCGGGTTTTGCTCTGCTCGAAAATTTATTTAATGGGATTACGGCGAATAATGATTGGGGTGTGGTCATCCTGATGCGCGCCGGCACGGCGACGATGCACATCGCCAACGGCGCGTGGATGGGGCGCGGCTGGTATGCCGCGCTAGTTGAAAGGAGGTGGGGGCAACTCGTTCAAGCATATGGATTGTGTGTGGTGGCTCACGCTGTCTGGAACGGCGCGGCATTGGTGATGTCGGGTGGCGCGCTCGTGCTCAATGCCTCGGCGGCAATCGTGCCGGCGAGTGTGCTCGTGGGCGCGATGGCGACCATTCTCGTCATACTGACTGTGTTGGCGTTGATCAGCCTCGTCTATCTGGTGCGACGTTTCAGCGTGTGAAAAAATTCATGGAAAGGGGAAATGCAGTGTCGGTCAAAATCATTACCGACTCGTCGGCGCACTTGTCGCAGGCGGCGCGTGAACAGTTCGATATCACGGTCGTGCCTCTGCACGTGTTCTTTGGCGAAAAGGATTATCGCGATGAAGTAGACCTGCCGAACAAGCAGTTCTATGAACTGTTGCCGAACGCGAGCGATCATCCGAAAACCTCCCAGCCCTCGGCGGGCGAGTTTATCCAGGTGTATCAGCCGCTGATCGAAGCGGGACGCGAAATCGTTTCGGTGCACCTGAGCGCCAAATTGAGCGGCACATATGCCTCGGCCTGTGCGGCAAAGGAACATCTCGAAGGTCAGTTCAATAAAGCGTTGCCCATTAACGTCGTAGACACGTTGAATGTCTCGATGGGTCTGGGTTTGCTGGTGATTGCGGCGGCGCAAGCCGCGCAAGCCGGCAAATCACCTCAAGACATTGTGGCAACTCTGAATGCGTTAATTCCAAAACTCAATCTCATCTTTGTGTTGGACACGCTCGAATACCTGAAACGCGGTGGACGCATCGGCGGCGCGCGCGCAATGCTCGGCTCGCTGTTGAATGTCAAACCGATGTTGGAAGTGGTGAACGGTCAGGTCGAACCACTCGAACAACCGCGTTCCCGGGCGAAAGCGTTAAAACGCGCAGTTGAGATTATGGCGGAACGCACGGCGGGCAAACCGGTGCACGTTGCCGTTTTGCACGCCCAAGCCCCCGAAGACGCGGCGACGGTCGAGCAAGAGGTTCGGAGCAAGTTCAATTGTCGCGAGTTGTATCTCGCGGAAATTGGACCGGCAATCGGAGTTCATGTCGGACCGAATGCGCTGGGTCTGGCGTTTTACACGGATTAAGTTGCAGAGGGGCGACATCAGGTCGCCCCTCTTGCGTAACGCAACAAACCAAGCGGTGTTCTAATAATAGGACACGGCCAGTGGAGTCAAGGTGTCCGAAACCGAAGAGCAGTTGATCGAACGCGCCAAGCACGATGCCGATGCGTTTGGCGTGTTGTACGAACGGTACGTGGATCGCATTTATAGTTACATCGTCTATCGTGTCGGCGATGTGCGTGAGGCGGAAGATTTAACGGCGCGCGTTTTCTTTCGCGCGCTCGCGCGCATCCGCGATTATCATCAGCGCGGCATTCCGTTTATCGCATGGCTGTATCGCATCGCGCACAACCTGGTGGCGAATTGGTACCGCGACAACAGCCGCCGCCGCGATGTGCGGCTCGATGAAGCGTTGATGGTCGTCGAGAAAAGCGCGGGACCGGAGCATGTTGCCGAGCGCAACGACGAAGCGCGCGCCCTGCTTGAGGTGATTCGCACATTACCGGATGAACGCCAACAAGTTTTGATTTTGAAATACGTCGAGGGCTTGTCGAACGCGGAGATTGCGCAAGTGATGGGACGCAGTGAAGGCGCAATCAAATCGCTGTACCATCGTACGCTCCTCGAATTGCGCCAAGCCATGCCGAAAGAAGATTTTTGATTGTCAATCCAAAATCGAAAATCAAAAATTGTGATGGGGTTGATTATGTATCCTGAAAATGCCGAACCATTAGATCAATTTGAATCACATTTGTCGCACGCTTTGCATCCCGTCGCCGTGCCGACCGATTTTCGCGCGCAGTTGCAGAATGGGTTGATGCTTGCGGCGCGGCACGATGTCGCCATCGAAAAAGAAAACCAGCCCATGTGGGGCTGGATGATTAGCGCGTTCTTGCTCGGAATTTTGATCAGTGTCGTCTTGTCGCGTCGTCCGCGCTGAGTCACGCGCGCGCGAATGTTTCCCCGTGTTTAATCCGCTTGCCAATTGCCGGGTGCGAGTACAACAACCACTCGACCCAGCCCTCCGGTTCCACATCGGCTAAATTTTGATTTGCCAGTTTTTCCATTGCCCCGATAAACGCTTTGACGTTGCGTGTTGTTTGCAACGCATACTCGTCCGCCATTGTTTCGCGCCAACGCGAAAAGCCATTGCTCACCGGCGTCGTCACCAAACCAAACGCGCCGAGTGCGAGGGCGAACATAGGCATCGCCGCGAGATCGGCGACGTTTGCATAACCCAGCCACGCGACACTCGCGCGCAAAAACGCATCCGCGATCACAAAGCCGACGAGTGTTGTCAACGACTCAAACACAAGCGACCAACCAATGTCGCGATGAACGTGATGCCCCAATTCGTGCGCGAGAATCGTTTCGATTTCATCGTGCGAATAATTTTGATAGAGCGTGTCGCCGAGCACGATGCGGCGCGTGTTGCCCAATCCCATCAACGCCGCGTTTGCCGCCGTCGTTTTCTCCGAGAGCATCATCGTGTAAACACCTTGCACGCGCGTGTGCGCTTGTTCGGCAAGTACCGTGAGTCGGCGCACGAGTTCGGCGTCGTCGAGTGGTTTGAATTTGTAAAAGAGCGGCAGGATGAGCACGGGCGCCAGGTTCGCCAGCACGACGTTGAGTAAAATCATAAACACAGTTGCCCACAGCCACCACGTTTCCGGCGCGATGCGCAGAACGGCGTAGATGACCTGGATGACGATTGCACCCAGGACGACACCAAGCGTGCCACCTTTCAATACATCCATCAACCATGCGCGCAAGGTTTGCGTCGAGAGTCCGTAGCGATGCGGCAGAACGAAACCGCTATAGTACGCGAGTGGTGCGAACATTGCTTCGTAGCCGATGAACGCGATAACAAAGTAGAGCAAGGTTGCCAGCCACACATCGCTCGTGAGGGCGAGAATGATTTGCTTGAGCCACACGTTCAAGCCGAGTGCGATGACGAGCACAATCGCGAGCGCGCCCAATATCAAATCGAGCGCGAGCAAACGATGACGCAGGCGCGCGTACTCTTTGGCTTGTTGTTGACGTTCGGGGTTGATGGACATTTTTCTCAAGGTAGGCGATTGAACCAAAAGAGCGACAAGGTTCCGCCGATCAAGAGCAGGACAATGGCGCCGGCCGTGAACAACGAAGTAATCTCGGTGCGTTCAGTGCGGAGAATCAGTTGCGTGTCGAGGTTCTGATAAATTTCGAGCAACGCACTTTCATTTGAGGCGTGAAAATATTCGCCGTCGGTCATTTCGGAAACGGCGCGCAATGTTTTCTCGTCGAGTGTGGCGCGGAAACCACCGCCCCCGCCGCCGGGTCCACCTCCAAAACTGCCGCCCGGTCCGCCGCTCGACCCAGGACCTTGAATTGTCGCGCCTTGCACCGTGCCGGCGCCAATCGTATAGACGCGCACGCCGAGTTGCGCCGCTTTTTCAGCGGCTTGCAAGGGCAAGATGCCGGTGTTGCTTTGTCCATCCGTGAGCAGAACGACAATCGCCGGGACGTGATGACCACTGGGCACGGGGACGGGCGTGGCTTTGGGCGCGGCGGGCGTGGCGGCGCCGGAAGGTGTGACGATCGCTTGAGACGCTGTGGTGGGCATATCGGGATTTTCAAAAATTGCGTCGAGCGAAACGAGAATGCCATAGCCAATCGCGGTGGCGCGTTGCAAATACAAACGATCTACGGCGGCGAGAGTGGCGGCGCGATCCGTCGTCGGCGCTTGGACAATCGAAGCCGTGCCGGAAAAAGCGACGACGCCGATGCGGGTGTCGGGGTCTTGCTTGTTGATGAACGCGCGCGCGGCAGTCTTGGCGGCTTCGATGCGGCTGGGTTGTAGATCGTTTGCGCGCATACTGCCCGATACATCAATCGCGAGAATCACGGTCGCTTCTTGCTTGGGGAGGGTGACGACCGAGAACGGACGCGCGAGCGCGAGCAACATGGCGCTGACGCCGAGCAGGAATAGAAACGGTGGAATGTGGCGACGCCATTTGCTTTGCTTGTCCATCGCATCTTTGACGAGTGAAAGACTCGAATAGCGAATGGCAAATTTGGAGCGGCGGCGTTGAATCCACACGTAATAACCGACGAGGAGAGGAATCGCTATCAAGACTGGCAACAGCCAAGGCCAGAGAAAAATCATGCTTGCCTCACTTTATGGCGGGTTGTTCTAGCGGTGCGCCGAGAACAAAACCCAGGTTTGGTTAAACCGACGTGTGCTCAAGGTGCGGGGTGGGCGCGATGAGGATGGCGGAGAAATCAAGCGGATGAGCAGAGAATGCAAACACGCACGCATTGTTAAACATACGAAGCATTCCGTGAATCGGATTGCTGGCGCGCTTATTGTACTTACTGTGCGCCTGTCGTCAAGGGGGGCGAAAAAAATTCTTGCGTCCAGTGAAAATATCCGGCGTGTCCAATTGACGTAACGCGTGTCGGGAGTATACTGCGGGCGGGAGGAAACAACGATATGTTGCAAATGGATTGGCTGGAATGGCAAAAGCGGGTGGGCGATGTGCTCGCATCGAATCGCGTCGAGAGTGACGGGCATCGTTACACGCGTCCCGCGCCCTCGACGTACGAGCATCAATGGTTGTGGGATTCGTGCTTTCACGCGCTGGCGTATCGTTGGATTGACCCGGCAATGGCGCGTGACGAATTGTTGTCAGTTGTCGCGCATCAGGTTGAGACCGGCGACGACGCCGGCATGATTCCGCACATGACGTACTGGCAAGGCGGCGGCGAATCGTTGTGGGGACAAGCGCATCGCAGTGTGATCACGCAACCGCCGCTTGTCGGCGTGGCGGCGCGCGCGGTGTACGAGGTGACCCCGGATCGCGAATTGCTCGCGACTCTGTATCCGCGCCTCGTTGCGTTTCACGAATGGTTTGATCGCCGCCGCGACCCGGATGGCGATGGACTCGTCGCGCTGATTCATCCCTGGGAAGCGGGCTGGGATGCGTCACCGCGTTGGGACGAGGCGATGGGTGTCGCCGGCAAATTTACCCACGAGGTTGGACGCCAAGCCCGGGTCGCGCTCGCCGCGCGCGTGATCGAGTACGCCGGCAATGCGGTCGAGTTGGCGCGCGCCGGATTTTTCCATGTCGAGGTGATGGATTTTAACGCGATTCGCGCCGCCGACCTCGAAGCGCTGGCATTCATCGCGCGCGAGTTGAACAAATCATCGGAAGTGACGCGCTGGCAAACGCAAGCCGAAAAAATTCAAGGCGCGATCCGCGCGAAAATGCTCAGCCCGTACCCGCACGATTTGCAAGGGCTGGACGAAAAGCCCATCCTCATTGAAAGCGCGTCCGAGTTTGTCGCCTTGTTTGGCGGATGCGTTACACAAGACGAATCGCGCGACCTGGTTGCGCGTTTGCAATCGCCGAAATTCTGGACAACTTTTCCGGTCACGACCACGCCGCTCGATGCGAACGCGTTTGCGCCCGACACGTATTGGCGCGGCCACGTGTGGCTCTCGGTCAACTGGCTCATCTATGCCGGTCTGCGTCGCTATGATTTTGTGGACGTGGCGCGCGAATTGGCAGAGTCAAGTTTGCGGTTGGTCGAGCAAGAAAATTTTTACGAGTACTATCATCCGTTGACCGGCAAAGGACTGGGCGCGCATCCGCAAAGCTGGTCCGCGATTGTGCTCGACCTGCTCGCGTGCGAACGCTAAACAAAATCACAGCAAAGGAAAAAATTCGATGCAAGGACGAACCTGGCAAGCCCAACGCATGAACGATATTCCGTTTTCGGGCATTCGCAAAATCATGCAAGAAGCCACGCAACTCGAACAGCAAGGACACTCGATCATTCATCTCGAAATTGGTCGCCCGGATTTTGACACGCCCGTACACATCAAGGACGCCGCCAAACGCGCGCTCGATGCCGGGATGGTGCATTACACGTCAAACTATGGGACGATTGAATTGCGCCAAGCCATCGCCGAAAAATTGCAACGCGAGAATGGCGTGCACGTTGACCCGGCGACCGAAATTATCGTCACGGTCGGGACGAATCAAGCAATTGCGATTGCGATGCTCGCGCTGATTGACCCGGGCGACGAGGTGTTGATTCCCGATCCAGTGTGGTTGCACTATTTTTACTGCGTGCAAATGGCTGGCGGTGTGCCGATTCATGTGCCCCTGCGTGCGGAAAATCAATTCCAGGTTGATCCGGCAGATTTGCGTCGCGCGATCACGCCGCGCACGAAAATGATTGTCGTCAACTCGCCGCACAACCCGACCGGCGCGGTGCTCGGCAAAGCGGTTTTGCAAGAGATCGCGCAGATTGCCATCGAAAAAGATTTGCTCGTGCTGTCGGATGAGATTTACGAAAAAATTATTTACGACGACGCGCAACATTTCAGCATCGCAAGTTTTCCCGGCATGGCAGACCGCACGTTGACCGCGAATGGTTTTTCCAAAGCGTACTCGATGACCGGTTGGCGTTTGGGTTACATTGCCGGGCGCAAAAATTTGATTGACCCGATGATTCGCGTGCACCAGTACTCGGCGACGAGCGCGACCTCGTTCGCCCAAGCCGGCGCGCTCGAAGCGTATCGCGGTCCTCAGGATTGCGTGCGCGAGATGACGAACGAATTTGCGCGGCGACGCCATCTTGTGCTCGCGCGTTTGCAAGACATCCCCGGCATCGCGTGTGTGAAACCGGCAGGTGCATTCTACGTTTTTCCCTCGATCAAAAAACTGGGCAAGACTTCGGACGAAATAACATTGCATCTTTTGCGTCAAGCGGGCATCGCCGTCGTCCCCGGTTCTGCGTTCGGCGATTTTGGTGAGGGATACGTGCGTCTCGCTTACTCGAACTCGTACGCCAATCTCGAAACGGCGATGACGCGCCTCGCCGATGCGATTCGCAAACTGTGAGTTTTTGCGCGAACGCCTCAAGCGATTTATAATGCGTCGCGCCATCAAAAATTGAAATCCGTTTTGGAGAAAGCACATGCCCAAATTTGCGGCTAACCTAACGATGCTCTACACTGACAGCCCATTCGTCGAACGCCTGGCGCGCGCCAAGGCGTCGGGCTTTCATTTCATCGAGTATCTCTTTCCGTACGAGCACGACATCAACGTGCTTGCCAATGAATTGGTCAAGCACGAATTAACCCAGGTCTTGTTCAATCTGCCTGCCGGCGATTGGGGCGCGGGAGATCGCGGCATTGCCGCGTTCCCGGATCGCATCGCCGAATTTCGGCAAGGTGTCGCGCGCGCGATTGAGGTTGCGCGCTTGTTCAAGGTGACGCAGTTGAATTGCTTGGTCGGCAAACGCGACGAGAAAATTCCACTTGCCGATCAACACCGCGTGATGATCGAAAATCTTCGCTATGCCGCGAGCGAACTTGCCAAGCACGACCTCCGACTCGTCATCGAAATGCTGAATCCGTACGACGTGCCGGGATTTATGATTGCGAGTCCGCGCGAATCGTTTGCGGTGCAGGACGAGGTCGCATCGCCCAATCTCAAAATTCAGTACGATGTGTATCACGCGCAACGCCACGAGGGCGAACTGGCGAACACGTTCCAGCAAAATCTCGCGCGCATCGGACACGTGCAAATCGCAGACACGCCCGGACGCCATCAACCCGGCACCGGCGAAATCAATTATCGTTTCCTGTTCGATTGGATGGACAAGGTCGGTTACACCGGCTACGTCGGACTGGAATACATTCCCGCCGGCACGACTGAGCAATCGTTGAGCTGGGTCGGGGAATATGGTTACAAGTTGTAAGGTTTCAGGTTGAACGTTGAACCGGAAATTGAAACGTGAAAAAATGGAGAAGACCATGACTGAACGGATTGGCTTTATCGGCTTGGGCATTATGGGCAAACCCATGTCCCAGCATTTGTTGAATGCCGGTTATGCGTTGACGGTGCTGGATGTCGTCAAGCCGGCGGTGGACGAGTTGGTTGCGCTCGGCGCAAAATCAGCGGCATCACCCAAAGACGTTGCCGCGCAGAGTGACGTGATCGTCACGATGTTGCCCGACTCGCCCCAGGTCGAAGAGGTTGTGTTTGGCACGAACGGCTTGCTCGAAGGTGTGCGTGCCGGGATGCTCGTGATTGATATGAGCACGATTATGCCTTCGGTCGCGCGCAAAGTGACCGAGGCGATTCGCGCCAAGGGTGCCGAGTCGCTCGACGCGCCCGTGTCGGGTGGCGAGGTCGGCGCCAAAAATGCGACACTGACGATTATGGTCGGCGGCGCGCAAGCGGCATTCGACCGCGCGAAACCGATTTTTGAAAAGATGGGCAAGAACATTACGCTCGTCGGCGAAGCGGGCGCGGGGCAAATCACCAAAGCGGCAAATCAAATCATCGTCGGCGTGACGATTGCGGCGGTGAGCGAAGCGTTGCTCCTCGCGGCGAAAGCCGGGGCGGACCCTGCCAAGGTGCGCGAGGCATTGATGGGCGGATTTGCATCGAGTCGCATCCTCGAAGTGCACGGACCGCGTATGATTCAACGCACGTTCGCGCCGGGATTCAAAATCAAATTGCATCGCAAAGATATGAACATCATCCTGAACACGGCGCGCGAACTGGGTGTGAGTTTGCCCATCTCCGCAAACGTCGCCGAGTTGATGAATGGGTTGATCGCGAATGGGGGCGGCGACCTGGATCACTCGGCGTTGGTGACGATGTTTGAAAAACTCGCGAACTTTGAGATTGGTAAATCAGCGTAACGCAAAAACAAAATGCGCTCGTCTGTCGTTGTGACAGGCGAGCGCATTTTGTTTTGGCACGCATTATTTACGATGCGCGTTCTCGATGCCGGCAACTAGTTTGTCTTCCTCCGAAGCGAGTACGGTGCGCGGATCGAACAGCACACGATTCTCTTCAATGCGCGTGATGATGGGCGGCCTGTTTTGACGCAAGCGCGCGGCGAATTGATCGGGCGCAGCGACGGTCAATGCGAGCGCACGTGTGGGCAGGGTTTCGCCGGGAAGTGAGCCGCCGCCAATCGTGGACTCGGCATCAATCACACTCGCGTCGAAATTTTTGGCGCGCAAACGTTCTGCCCATTTGCTCGCGCGTGCATCGAGCTGTTCGCGCGTGGCGGAGAGCATCATCCAGATCGGGATTTTTTTCGTCGCTTCATCTTTGAGATAATGC
>CAZPIR010000070.1:0-3050 GCA_964586085.1 uncultured Anaerolineaceae bacterium
ATTGCAATCGCCTGCGCGACCACGCGATCCATCTCTTTGCCTTCCAAGCGCGAACTCGACGCAAAACCCCACGCGCCGTTTACGATCACGCGCACGCCAAAACCCTGAGTCTCGTCCTGCTCCAATCCTTCGACCTTACCATTCTTGACCGCAATGCGTTGCGTATCGCGTTTGACAATTCGCACATCCGCATAACTTGCGCCGCGCATTTGCGCCATGTTCAATGCGCGTCCGGTTAAATCTTTCATGGTTCCTCCAGTAGACGGCAAACAGACTTTACCGTTGACGGTCTACAGTTGACTCTTTATCTTTAGCCGTTCCTTGAATCGCGCATCATCAATCACTGCGCGCACGTGCGTGCCTTCGCCGATTTTTTCCCGGTCGTCCCACGCCTCGACCTTGAACGTCACCCGCCGACCTTCGACCGCAATCACTTCTGCGCGCGCGCGTACGGTCATGCCGACCGGTGTCGCGGCGAGATGCTGGACATCCACTTGTACACCCACCGAGTTTTGTCCGGCATCAAGACTGGGTTGAAGCGCGCGGACACCTGCGCCTTCCATCAATGCAATCATCGCGGGTGTTGCAAATGCCGGCACGAGTCCACTGCCGTACACGGCGGCTGTTTGCGCTTCGGTCACAACCTGGGTCGTCTCGCCAACTGTGCCTAGTTTGATTTCGCCCATCGCGAAAACCTCACACGAGAATGGAAAACGACTGGGCGCTTTGGCGTGCCCAGTCGCTCACTATTCTAGCAGAAAACCGGCTAGGGAACAAATAGAAACGGCGCATCGAAATCATGGATTGGGTGTCGGCGTAACCGTGCGCGTCGGACGCGGCGCGGCAGTTGGCGTGGGCGTCGGCTCTTGCGTAATGTCCGACGGCGTAAATTTTTTCAGAATCAAAACAAATTCGAGACGCGTAAAATCTACGCTGGGGCTGATCGTGGCTTCCTGGAATAATTCAATGTCACGTTTGTGAACTTCGGTCACCTGACCAATCACAAGACGTTTCGGAAAACTGCCGCCCATCCCAGAAGTCAAAATCAAATCGCCGATCTTGATCGCTTCGCCTTGCGGGACGTACTTGATAATCACATTGCCGTTCACATCGCCCTGCACCACGCCTGTCGCGCGCGTGGATTGCACGACGGCGTTGACTGAACTCGACGGATCGGTGATGAGCAACACCTTTGCCCAGTGTGTGCCCGTCGCCGTGATGCGTCCGACCAAACCTTCTGGTGTCACAATCGGCATTCCGACCTTGGCACCGTCTGCGCTTCCTTGATCTACAATAATGAAACGCGCCAGGTTCGACGGGTCACGACCGATGACACGCGCCAGGTCAATCTCGCGTTCGACGACTGCCGCGCCGAGCAAATCAAAATCGGGATTGCTTTGCTTGTATTTCAATTGCTGACGCAAAAGCGTATTTTCTTTTTCGAGTTCGGTCACACGCACGCGCTGAATCTCGGATTGATTGACGAGACCCTGCAAACGTTTGACCTCGGATTGCAAAGTGGCGACATCGGCGAGCGAGCCGGTGACCGTCTCAGCGCCCTGGGTGATCCCTGTCACGCCACGCAACAAGGGCTGAAGCCAACCCAGCATCACATCTTGTACGGGCGCGAGTTGACCGGATTGATAGAGGAAAAAAGCCAGGAGCGCGATCACGACGAGGAGAAACAGTACCGTTGCGCGATTGCGATTCGAGAAAAACATGGAGAAATTTCAATTTTCGATTTTGGATTTTAGATTGAAAAAATCGGCAATCGAAAATCCAAAATACTAACGGCGCGCGGTTGAGCGCGTGGGCATAACGACCTTGTGAAGCACATCCAGCTCTTCGAGGATTTGTCCGGCGCCGCGCACCACACACGTTAGCGGATCTTCCGCAACATAACAATGCATCTTGGTTTCTTGCGACAAACGGTCGGCGATGCTTCCGAGCAACGCGCCGCCACCAGCAAGCGCAATGCCGTACTGCATCAAATCGGAAACGAGTTCGGGTGGCGTTTCATCAATTGTTGTTTTGAGCGCGTCCACAATTTGATTGACCGGACCGGCGAGCGCCTCGCGAATTTCAACGGACGACACTTCGATGCCTTCGGGCAACCCCGTAATCAGGTTGCGCCCGCGCAACATCACGGTGCGTTCTTCCGGCATCGGATACGCCGAGCCGATCGACACCTTGATATCTTCTGCCATCCGGTCGCCCACGAGGATGTTGTACTTTTCACGCGCGTATCGCACAATCTCTTCGTCCATCTCATCGCCCGCCACGCGAATCGAACGACTGATGACGATACCGCCAAGCGAGAACACCGCCATTTCAGTTGTGCCGCCGCCAATGTCTACGATCATACTCCCGACTGCTTCGGTAATCGGCAAGCCCGAGCCAATCGCCGCCGCCATCGGTTCCTCGACGAGAAACACTTCGCGCGCACCGGCATTGATCGCCGCATCATGCACCGCGCGCTTTTCCACTTCGGTCACACCACTCGGAATGCCGATGACGATGCGCGGACGATGCGGCAAAGGCAACAAGGTATGGTCGTGCACCTTGCCGATAAAGTACTCGAGCATTTTTTCGGTGACATCGAAATCGGAGATCACGCCATCACGCAGAGGACGAATCGCAACAATGTCGGCAGGTGTGCGCCCAACCATCTGCTTGGCTTCAGAGCCAATCGCGAGCACGCGTTTGGTGCGACGCTCAATCGCGACGACAGATGGTTCGTTAATCACAATACCCACGCCGCGCACAAGCACGAGCGTGTTGGCAGTACCGAGGTCAATACCTATATCGCGGGAAAACAATCCCAGAAGCGAATTAATGGGGCTGAACAACGAAAACTCCAAGTCAGATTAACGTTCAGACTAGCGGCATTATACCACAAACCGCATAAACACAAAACGAGTGGGGTGATGCCCACCCCACTCGTTGGTCGAAAACCAAACCCGTTATTTCTTTTCTTCCTTTTTGCCTTCGCCAGCCGCTTCGCCTTCTTCGTCTTCCTTCTTCTTGCCAACCACTTCGACTTCGGCGGT
>CAZPIR010000070.1:3060-11373 GCA_964586085.1 uncultured Anaerolineaceae bacterium
CGGCGGTTGCAACAGGCGCTTCGGTCGCGACAACTTCTTCCTTCACCGCAACAATCTTGGCAACCATTTCTTCGCCGGGGGTGAGGATTTGCACCTTGTCAGTCGTTTTCAAATCGCGCACGAACAAGGATTGGTTCAAACTGACGAGTGCGGTCACATCCACTTCGATATTCGGGATGAGGTCGGCGGGCAAAACACGAATTTGCACCGTGTCAATACCGTGAATCAACAAACCGTCGCCACGAGTCACCGCGGGTGATGTGCCAACGAGCACGAGCGGCACAACAGTCGTGATCTTTTCGGTCATCGAGACTTCTTGCAAGTCCACGTGCACGATGCGTTGCGTGAGCGAATTGCGTTGCACGTCACGCGCCAACACGAGGCGTTGTTCACCGCTATCAATCGTCAATTTAATCAAGCGATTGCGACCAGCCGCCGCGACCACTTGCTTTAAACTCTTTTCGTCCAATTTGATCGCGATGGGTTTCTCAAGATGAGTGCCGTACAAAATGCCCGGAATCATCCCGGTGCGGCGCATTGCGCCAACTTGTTTGCCAATCACATCGCGCGATTGCGCGCTCAACAAAATGTCGTCAGCCATTTTCGATAAACCTTTCTCTGAAAAATTGCTGGGCTATTATACGGGGAAAGGGTATTTTGGTCAAATTAAAAAAGACCCGAAGGGTTTGGCGAAAGCCTTCGGGTCACGCTTTATAGTCGAATCAATGGTTCTTTGGGCGACTGGCTGAGAATTTCCACGCCGTCCTCTTTGATAACGACCAAATCCTCGATGCGGACGCCACCCCACCCGGCAAGGTAAATGCCTGGCTCGATGGTCAGCGTCATATTCGCGCGGTATACGTCCTTGCTCAATTTGCTCGCGCGCGGACCTTCGTGCACCGCCAAACCCACCCCGTGCCCCAAACCGTGCCCAAACGTTTCCGCCCATTCGGTTTTGCCGATAACATTACGCGCAAACGCGTCCGCGCGTTTGCCCTTGACACCCTCGTGGATTTTCTTTTCGGCGGCGAGTTGGGCTTTGAGCACGGTGTTGTACACTTTTTTGAAATGGTCGTCTGCCTCGCCGAGAATGACCGTGCGCGTCAAATCGGAATTGTAATGGTCCACCCGACAGCCAATATCCACGACAATCGGTTCACCGCGTTTGATAACGTAATCGGATGGGCGCGCATGCGGGAGCGCACCATTCGGTCCGGCGGCGACAATCAAATCGAACGCGACCTTGTCTGCACCGTGTTCGCGCATGTAGCGTTCAATGATCCACGCGCCTTGCTTTTCTGTCATACCCGGTCTAATCTCACGGCAGAAATGCGCAAGCGCGTCATCGGTCAGCGCGACGGCGCGTTTAATTTTGGCGAGTTCGTCCTCATCCTTGATGATACGCAAAGCTTCGACCAAACCATCCACCGGCTTGAGTTTGAAGCCGGCTTTGCGCGCGGCTTTGCTCCAATCCTTGAATGTCGCGACGGTGAGGTAGGTCATTTCAAAACCAACCACCTTGGGCTTGGCTCGCGCGCCAAATTCGCCGATCACTTTATTGCGATCATACCCGGCTTGGAACAAATCGAAATCGGGCGCGAACTGTTTGACCTCTTCGTAATACCGCGAGTCAGTCGAAATCCAAGCCTGGTCAGCCGACACGATCATTGTCGCGTCGAGATATTCGCCGCCGCCAAAACCGGACAAATAGTATAAATTTTCGGGACGCGTGACCAAGAGCGCATCAATTTGATTTTGCGCAATTTTTTCGCGCAAGCGTTGTACACGTTGATTCATCATTTACTCCTTCGCTTGGGATAATCAGACACAGACCCTCAAGGTCTTGACAACCTTGAGGGTCGCGAAAATTTATTTTGGCGCGACGAGAGTCGGCATAATGGCGGGGGCGGCAGGCACAGCGACCGTTGGCAAACTCGGCGGAGTATTGGCGCGGCAATCTGCCGAGCCACGTTGCGCCAACGAGTTGTTGGGGTCACGCGTCAATGCCAGGTTGAAATACGGAATCGCTTGCGAACATTGATTCGCTTTGCCAAACGCCAAACCCAGATAGACGTACGAATCCGCATTGTTCGGGTCGAGCGTGATGGCGCGTTGCAGATACGGCACCGCTTGTTGCGGCTTGTCGGCGGCAATCAACGCGAAACCGAGTTGTTGAATGGCGGGGACGTACGCGCCGTACATGCCCACCGCTTTTTCGTACGCCGTGATTGCTTCGAGTGGATTGCCGAGATACAAATGCAATGCTTGCCCGTACTCGAAATATCGGAAATAGGATTCAGGTTCGAGAACCGTCGTTTGTTTCCACGCGGCGAACGCGTTTTCTTTTTGTCCTTGCAGAGTCAAGACCCAGGCTTGGGCACGTTGCGCCTCAACACTCGTCGGACCGTACTGGAGCGCGAGTTGCGCTTGCGCGGTCGCATCCGTTTTCCGTCCGGCATGCAAGTACGCTTCGGCAAGGTACGCGTGCGCGTTCACACTTTTCACGTCGAGCTTGACCGCTTTTTCGCACGACCGCAACGCATCCTCAACCTGGTTGTTCCACAGTTGCGCGCGACACAGTTGCGCATTCACTTCGACATCTTCCGGCGCGCGCGCTAACGCTTCTTGCGCTTTGGCGAGCGAGTCACGCGCTTGCCCGCGCATACCAAGCGCGCGCGACCAACGCACGAGCGGCGTAGGATTGGTCGGCGCGAGTTGCGCGGCAGTTTGGTACTGAGTCATCGCCGCATCCACGCGACTTTCGGTGAGCAGTTTGTCACCTTGGGCGAGAAACATACTGACATTAGAAGTGGTCGTCGTACTGATTGTCACCGAGACCGGCGCGTTCGCCGCCGGCGTGCGATTCGCCATCTGCGCAAAGAAACTGCTGATTGGTTTATTTGGCACAGCAATATCAATCACGAGCCACGCAACGATGACGACAATCAACGCGGAAAGCGCGGCGACAATGATAAGAAGGGACCGGTCAACACGAACGAAGGCAGTGTGAATGACGAGTGTTCGCTCGGCTTGGCGGCCGGTTTGATACGCGGCAGTGGCGCGCGCGGCGCGGGCGCCGGGGCAGGTGCCAAATGTTCCGGGCTAGCCGTTGCCTCAACCTTTTCGGTTACAACGGCAGTCGTCGGCACAGTTGGCGCAACCGTTTCAGCCGGAGGAATTTCTGGCAACGGTAGCGGCGACGGTTCTTCTATCGGCGGCGAGCCGGGAAGCCAGCGCGCGCCATCATTCATATACCACTTGCCGCTTTGCGCGCCAATCATCCACCAACGATTCTGCTTATCCTGAAAACGCAGTTTGGCGATTTCGGATTTGAAATCGTCCTCGCTGATTGCGCCCACATCGAACTTGCCTTTCAGTTCGAAAAAACGGCGCTCCATTTCTTGCACATTCATCCCTTGCTCCCGTTACTGGCAGAGACGAACGCGCGGAACAAACCCAGGACGCGCGCATCGTCATCTTGCAACCACTCGGGATGAAATTGGACGGCGACGCAAAAGTGGTTGTTGGTAGATTCGATTCCTTCGATAATTCCATCGGGCGCTTGCGCGACCACACGAAAACCGGGCGCGACCTGCTTGAGCGCCTGATGATGCAAACTGTTCACCGACATTTCGGTTATGCCAAACGAGCGTGCCAATGTCGAGTCAGGCGCGATGGTGATGGGGTGCGCGAGGAAATTGTACGGATTGCCCTTTTGATGCGGATGCGGCAACACATTCGGCACTTGGGCATGCACATCTTGATACAACGAGCCGCCCGCCGCAATGTTCAACAGTTGGATGCCGCGACAAATTCCCAGGGTCGGCAATTGTTTTTCCATCGCCCAGTGCGCGAGTTTCAATTCGACGCCATCGCGCATCGTGTCAATCTCGCCGCAAAAAGTTTCGACGGGTTCGCCATACTCGTTGGGATGCACATCCACGCCGCCGGCAAACAGCAAACCATCAAGCCGCTCAAAAATTGCGCGCAAGGTTTCATCGCTCAGGTTGAGCGGGATGAGCACGGGCGCCGCGCCGGTGCGTTCGAGCGCACGCGTGTACGTATCATTCATCGCAAAACGCACGCCGTTCTCGTCCTTGATCGTGCGCGTGGCAATACCAATCAGTGGTTTCAAAGAGCATTCCTTTCCATGCAAGAACAAATTCTTTACCTAATCGGATTCGTCAGCGTACCCAACCCTTGCACTTCGACGGTGACAACATCGCCCGGTTTCAAGTACACCGGCGGATTGGCGAAATGTCCGACGCCGGCGGGCGTGCCGCTCGCGATAATATCACCCGGCATCAGCGTGATGCCCTGCGAGATGAACGCGATCAACTTGGCGACGCCGTTAATCATGTTGCCAGTGTTGGAATCTTGCCGCACCTCGCCGTTGACCACGCATCGAATCGCCAGATTTTGCGGATCGGCGATTTCGTCGCGCGTGGCGATGAACGGACCAATCGGGCAAAATGTGTCGAGCGATTTGCCCCAACCCCACTGCCCGCCATTTTTCGGATGAAATTGCAAATCGCGTGAACTGATGTCGTTGAGGTTGCAATAGCCGAACACAAATTCGAGCGCTTCGACTTCGGAAACACGATGCGCGCGTTTGCCGATGACGACGCCGAGTTCGGCTTCGTAATCCACTTTGCTTGTGAGCGTCGCATCCCAGGTCACCGACGCATCGGGTCCCGTCAACGAATTGGGAAATTTCGGAAACAAAATTGGCAAAAATTCTTCTTTGGCAATTTCGTTTTGCTCTTGGCGATGCGTGCCATAGTTCAAACCAATCGCAATAATTTTCGGCGCGGTCAACACGGGCGCAAGCAATTTTGCATCGGCGAGCGGAAACACGATGCCGTCCACCACGCGACTGCCGAGAAATTCGAGCGCCTCGTTCGCTTGGTCCCAGGTCTCTTCGCCTTGGGCGATGAACGTCGCCGCATCCGGCGCGAGGTACTGGATGTCCAAGCCGCGCGCCGCCAAAAACATCGCCCGCGCGAGATTCAGGTCAATCACATTTTCGCCGCGCAGTGCGCCCCAGCGCGTTTCGCCGCCCACTTGAAAAGTAACCAGTTTCATCGTGACTCCCGCCGTGTTCTGTTCGGCGTGCCGATTTTACTACAAGTTGGAATGCCACGCAAAGCAATACGGAATATGCAATTCGCCCTAAACCGCGCGAATTGCATATTCCGTATTCCGAATTGCCGATTATTTTTTCCGCCCGCGTTTTGGCGCCGGCAGAGATTCGAGTTCGTTCATCCACTCGTTGACCACATCGAATCCGCCTTGCCAAAACACTTTTGAAGTCATATCAATCCCGGCTTCGGTCAGCATGTGCGTCGGGCTAGCCGAACCGCCGTACGTGAGCAGTTTCAAATAGCGCGGCTTGAACGCCTCGCCTTCTTTACGATACTGTTTGTAGAGCGCGAGCGTGAGCAAGTTGCCGAAACTGTACGCGTAAACATAGAACGGCGTGTGATAGAAATGCGGAATGCTCACCCACTCCCACTGAAATTCCTTGCCCACATCCACCGCATTGCCAAATTGCTCGCGCAAATTTTCGAGATAACGCGCGTTCAACTCTTCAACCGATTTGCCCTGCGCGATCATCTCGTGCGCGTCGCGCTCGAACATGACAAAGAACGCCTGACGCATCACGGTCGCGTACGTGTCATCGAGTTTGGTCGCGAGAAGGTCACGGCGCACGTCCGGATTTTTTTCGTTCGCCAGCAATTTTTCCGTGAGCAACATTTCGCCAAACACCGATGCCGTTTCGGCGAGCGGCAGAGCCGAGTGAAAAGTAAGCACCGAATGTTTTTCGGCGAGCATCGCGTGGATCGCGTGACCGAACTCGTGCGCCATCGTCGCCACGTCGCGCGCGCGTCCGGTATAGTTGAGCAGAACGTACGGCGACATGCCGGGCAAAACACTCGCGCAGAATGCGCCGCCCGTCTTGCCCTTGCGGATTTCCGCATCCACGTGTTGTTCCTGGAACACCCGCCGCGCATGATTCCCAATCACCGGTGAAAACGCATCGAAACTATCGAGCACCATTTCGACCGATTTGGCGTACGGATATTTTTTATCGGCGGCGGCGAGCGGCGCATAAATATCATAGCGCCGTAGTTTTTTCAAGCCCAGGTATTTCGCCTTTTGTTTGAAATAGCGTTGAAACACCGGCGCGTTCGCGCGAATCACTTCGAGCATCGCATCCACCGCCGCGCCGGGAATATCGTTCGAGGTGTTGCGGACGGCAATCGGCGAGGCGAACTTGCGGAGTTGCACTTGCTCGGTGCGCCAGTCTTGCGCGCGGTACGCGTAAATTTGCGCGAGTGCTTTACCGTGCTCGCCATAAACGCGATACAATTCTTGGTATGTCGCCGCACGCATTGCCGGGTTGGGGTCGCGCGCGTACATCATCAAGGCTTCGCGATTTAACTTTTTGGTCTTGCCTTTGACCTTGATCGAAAACTCGTACGCGTTCGTCAGCATTTCGTACAGCGTAAGCAACCCCTCCATCCCGTTCACATCTTTGAGGTTGATGACTTGTTCTTCCGGCTCAGTCAAGGTGTGCGGCTTGAACAGGCGCTCGCTTTCGAGAAAATATTTCAGGTCGCCGGAATTTTGCATCAGGCGCGCCGCCGCATCATCACGCAAAGTCTTCCACCACAAGCCAAAGAACAAGGTGCGATTACCCAACTCGGTGAGCATTTGCCGCGTGCGCATTTGAAAGGTCAACGCCGCGCTCGATTGCGTATCTTCGGAAAACCACAAGCCGCTGTACGAACCCAGTTTTCGCGCGATGGTATTCAACGCTTCGTACTCGTGAAGAATCGGCAGAAATTCGGACTCTTCCATTTCGTCGGACAAAGTATCGCGATGCGTTTCAAATTTGGCGACGCTCGCTTTGAGGTCGTCAACGGTTTTATCAAACTCGGGACCCGTTGTCGCCGGCAAAATATCCTTGAGATTCCAGCGACCTTGTTTGAAAGATGCACCAGCCATTCACAGACTCCTTGAAAAGTTTAGGAACGCGCACGATGATAGCACGACGAACCAAGCGTGTCAATGCGCGTCGCCGATTTTCTCAAACCAGCTCACACTCTCGATGTGAAACGTGTGCGGAAACAAGTCCACTGCTTGCACCTCGACCAAACGATAACCGGCGTCCACCAGTTTGCGCGCATCGCGGGCGAGCGTGGCGGGGTCGCACGACACGTACGCAATCGCGCGCGGCGCGTGCGCGAGCAACGCATCGAGCGCGTGCGGCGCAATGCCAGCACGCGGCGGGTCAACAACGACGATGCTTGGGTGTTGTTCGAGTTTGGGCAAAACATCTTCGACCGCGCCCGCGTGAAATTCGACGTTCGACAAATCGGATGCGTTCGCGTGCGCGTCTTCCACCGCATAAGGATTGCCTTCGATTTCAATCACGCGCTCAACCTGCGAAGCAAGCGTCAAACCGAACGTGCCAACTCCGCCAAACAAATCGAGCAAGATGTCAGATGGTTGCGGCGCAAGATAACGTGTGACGAGTTCGATCAATCGTTCCGCCATGCCAGTGTTGACTTGGAAAAACGAGGCGGGCGAAACCTTGAACGTGCGCGCACCCAGTTTCTCTTCAATCGAATTTTGTCCGATGAGCGCAACGGTCTCGCCACTGGGAACCTGGTAGGCAATTGAAACCGGTTCGTCAATTTCGATTTCGGGCGGCTCGTCGTCGTTGCCTTCGAGGATCGCCAATTTTTGTCCGGTCGCCGTGCCCGCGCGCAGAGTGACGCCGGCAAAATCTGCGCCGTCGAATTCGAGCGCGCGAAACATTTCGTCGAGCAGGGGATGGATGATGTGACACTCGTGGATGCGAACCAGGTCGTGCGATTCGAGCGCGCGAAAACACAAATGCCCATCCGCATCAAGTTGGAATTGCACGTTGTTGCGATAATGCCAGGGTTCGCTCATGCCGATTGCATCGCGTACGGGCGCGTCCGGCAATTTGCCAATGCGCGCGAATTGTTCGCGCACGATTTCGGTTTTGAATTTCAACTGCGCGTCGTACGCAATGTGTTGCCATTGACAACCGCCGCACGCCTCACCCCTACCCTCTCCCTGCGAGGGAGAGGGAGCAAAGTGTGGACATCGCGGCGTCACACGCACAGGCGAAGGTGATTTGATCTCGAGCAGGCGCGCGCGCGCGAAATTCTTTTTTGCTTCGACGATTTCGACGACGACCTCTTCGCCGGCAATCGCGTATGGCACGAACACGACGCGCCCGGTGTCATCGCGCCCCATCGCTTCGCCGCCCTGAGT
>CAZPIR010000071.1:0-1877 GCA_964586085.1 uncultured Anaerolineaceae bacterium
TTGTTGAGGTTGTTGCGGCGGTTGGTCGGTTGCCTCGGGCAAAATGACCTGGGTGTTGAAAAAAGTTCGACTCACTTCTTCGCCCGCGTGATCAATGCGATGCAACAATTGATGCAGGTAATCGTGAAAAGATGTGCCCAGCACCGATTGAATGTCGAGGTATTCCAACTCGGCGCAGATGCGCCCGAACGCGCGTTGCGGTGCGGTGAGTTGCGCCGACATCGGCGGGCGTGTGCCGCTTGTGCTCGTGCCGGAAATTGCGTTGATGCAAATCAAACAGTGATCCAGGCAAAACGAAACGGCGCGCGGAAATTCCCGGCTGAGCAAAAGATATTCGGCGACGCGCCACGTTTGCAATTGCTCTGCGTACGTGCGGCGAAATGGTTCGAACGCACTGCACGATTTGAGCATCGCGATCAATTGAATGTTCGCTTCCGGCGATCCTTCGCGCAACAAATTCACGACGCTGTACTTCATATCGAGCGTGCGCACGGTTTCCGATGCGCGCTCGATGTACTTGCCGAGTTGGATAAATTCGTACGGCTCGCCGTGTGTGAGCGTTGCCATCGTGATGCCTTGAAATGCTTGCGAGCCATCGCGAATCTGCGCGAAAAATTGATGCGGTCCGCGCAACACTTCGGTGCGATCCATCTCGCGTCCAAGAAAATACAAACGATTGATGTGCGCCCACATCTCGGAACTGATCTGCTCGCGCACGCTTCGCGCATTTTCGCGCGCGCGATTGATGCACGCGAGCACGGCGTTCGTGTTGCTCGGATGCCACAATAAAAATTCCGTCACCGTCGTCGCATTCACTTGATCGTAACACGCGCGAAATACATCCACGTCCGCGCTTGCCGCGATCAAGGGCAACCAACCCAACTGTTCGTCCTCCACACTCGATTCCAACATCGCGTCAAAGTTGACGCTCAACATGCGGGTAATATCTTCGGCGCGTTCGATATAACGCGACATCCAATACATGGATTCAGCGACACGAGATAACACGGGCTACTCCTTTGAAAATAAACCAAACTTGCATTGTCATTTCGAGGAGCGTGGTTCGCGACGAGAAATCTCGTTCGCACTCATGGCGATTCCTCGCTTTGCTCGGAATGACACAGGCAAAGTAATTTACGCGTTCAAGACCCAGGTGTCTTTACTGCCGCCACCCTGGGACGAGTTGACGACGAGTGAGCCACGGCGCAACGCCACGCGCGTCAAACCACCGGGAACGATTTTGACTTGATCGCCGGTGAGAATGTACGGACGCAGATCAATGTGACAACCATAAATTTCGCCGCTGAGATTGGTAGGATGGCGGCTCAGCGAGATGGTAGGTTGCGCGATAAAGTTGCGCGGATGCGCCTTGATCTTGTCACGAAATTCTTGGCGTTCAAATTCGGTGGCGTGTGGACCGACGAGCATTCCATAACCGCCGCTTTCGCCAACCGCTTTGACCACGAGCTTGTCTAGGTTCGCGAGAATGTATTCGCGTTCTTTCGGATTGATCGCGAGATACGTTGGCACATTATTCAAAATCGGTTCTTCGCCTAAATAATAGCGAATCATTTCCGGCACGAATGCGTACACGGCTTTGTCATCGGCAACGCCCGTGCCAATCGAATTTGCCAACGTCACATTGCCCGCGCGATACGCGTTGAACAAACCTGGGACGCCGAGTGTGCTATCGGGACGAAACGTCAGCGAGTCCAGGTAATCGTCGTCCACACGGCGATAGATCACATCCACCGGTTTGAGTCCGCGCGTCGTGCGCGTGTACACGCGATTGTTGTGCGCGACGAGATCACGCCCTTCGACAATCTCAATGCCCATCTGTCGCGCGAGGAACGTGTGCTCGAAATACGCCGAGTTGT
>CAZPIR010000071.1:1887-11290 GCA_964586085.1 uncultured Anaerolineaceae bacterium
AGGAGTGAGCAGAACGATATTTGGGTCGGGATTGTCGTGCGGCGCAACCGCGCGCAGAGTTTGCAGTAATTCCTGGGGATAGTGATCAATCGGCATCACGCCGTACCGCTCGAACAAACTGGCGAGCGTGCGCTTCATCGCCTGACGATTTTCGAGCATGTAACTCACGCCCGACGGCGAACGCAAATTATCTTCGAGTACAAAATATTCGCCGTGATTGTCGCGAATAATATCCGTGCCGACAACATGCACGTAAACATTTTTCGGCACGTCCACGCCGATCATCTCGCGGCGAAAATGCGGCGCGCCAAAAACCAACTCGGCGGGCACGCGTTGGTCGCGCACGATTTTCTGGTCGTGATAAATATCGTGCAAAAAATGATTGAGGGCGGTGACGCGTTGGGTCAAGCCGCGTTCGAGCATTTTCCATTCGGCTTGCGGAATGATGCGCGGAATCAGGTCGAATGGGAAAATTCGTTCGATGCCTTCTTGCTGGCTGTAGACGGTGAACGTGATGCCTTGATAGAGGAAATACATGTCGGCGGCGCGACGGCGTGCTTCGAAATCTTCACCCGAGAGGTGGGTCAAGTAGTTGACGAGCGCGTGATAATGTTCGCGTGGTTCGCCGTTGCGCGTAAACATCTCGTCGAAAAATTTGCCGCACTCGTAACTTGCCAAGATGGAATCGTTCATGCTTGCTTGATCCTTGCAAAGAATGGACGCGTCAAAATCGTTGCCGATTATAACATTGATTCCCTGTTTTGGATGCATGCCAAGAAAATTATTTTTCGCGTTGACAACACCTTGCAACTATTCTACAATGTCCGCGCAAGGAGGCACGATGCCGGAAAAGAAATCCAAAATCACGCTCAAGTGGACGAATCAAGAGATTGCCAATTTGTTTTATCGCATCGGCGACATTCTCGACATTCAAGGCGAAATTGTGTTCAAGGTCGTCGCGTATCGGCGCGCCGCCGACGCGATAGAGCACCTCGGTCGCGATGTGCGCGACATTTGGCAGGGCGATCCGAAAAACCTGCGCGAGATTCCCGGCATTGGCAAAGAAATTTCGGAAAAGATTGACGAGATCATTCGCACCGGCGAGTTGGACTATTACAAGAAAATTTCCAAAGGTGTGCCACCGGGAATTTTTGAATTGCTACAAGTGCCGGATGTCGGACCGAAAACAGTGGCGCGTTTGTGGAAAGAATTGAAAATCACCGACGTGGCGAAACTCGAAAAAGCGGCGCGCGCCGGAAAATTGCGCGGGCTGAAAGGGTTCGGCGCGAAATCGGAAGAGAAAATTCTCGCGGGCATCGAGGCGCAACGCCGCAAAAAATCCTCGACGCGCGTACTGCTCGGCGTCGCGTACCCGTTCGCGCAAGCCATCATCACGGCTCTGCGTGCCGAGTGCGGCTCTGCGATTCAGGACATTGCGCCCGCTGGCTCGCTTCGCCGGATGAAACCGACGATTGGAGACCTCGATATCCTCGTAGCATCCGATGACCCGGAAAAAATTATTGATGCGTTTGTGAATTTGCCCATCGTGCAAAGCGTGAATGCGAAAGGCACGACGAAAGCGAGCATCATCGCGGACAATGGCATGCAAGTGGATTTGCGCGTGCTCGAATCAAAACACTGGGGCGCGGCTTTGCAGTATTTCACCGGCAGTAAAGAGCACAATGTTGCGCTTCGACAAATCGCGCTCGCGCAAGGTCTATCGTTGAGCGAGTGGGGATTCAAAACGGTCAAGGGTGAAAAGGAAATTTTCACGCCGCGCGAACAAGAGGTATACGAAAAGCTGGGTCTGCAATGGGTTCCGCCGGAATTGCGCGAAGCGACCGGCGAACTAGACCTCGCGCAGAAAAATAAATTGCCACGCCTCATCGAGTTAAAAGATTTGAAAGGCGATTTGCAGTGGCACTCAAATTGGAGCGATGGCAGTTTCACGATTGAGCAGATGGCAGAAGCGGCTCGCGCGCGCGGCTTGCATTACCTCGCTGTCACGGATCACAGTCAAGGTCTCGGCATTGCGCGCGGGCTGACGCCGGAGCGATTGAAACAACAATGGCAAGAGATTGACGCGCTCAATAAAAAGTGGAAAGATTTCCAGGTGTTGAAAAGCATCGAGATGGAAATTCACGCGGATGGCTCGCTCGATTTTCCGGATGAACTGCTCGCGCAATTCGATATGGTGCTCGTCTCGACGCACAGCGCGCTCAAGCAATCGCGCGAAAAAATTACCGCGCGTGTCATCAAGGCGATGCAAAATCCGTATGTGGATATTTACGCGCATCCGACCGGGCGCTTGCTCGGCACGCGCGAGGAATCCGCGCTCGACCTCGAAGAAGTGTTTCACGTGGCGAAGGAAACCGGCACGTTCGTCGAGATTGACGGCGCGCCCGAACGCCTCGACCTGGACGACGTGCGTGTGCGGCGTGCGCGCGAGGTCGGCGCGCAAATCGTGATTGACAGCGACGCGCACTCGCCCGACGGATTCGATGGCTTGTTCTACGGCGTGGCAATGGCGCGGCGCGGCGGGTTGGAAGCCAAGGATGTGATGAATACGCTCGAATGGAAAGAGTTGCGGAAAAAGTTGAAGCGGAATAAAAAGTGACGAAGGACGAAGGACGGAAGACGGATGGCAAAACTCAAACTCGATTTGCACGATATTTATAATCGCGGCGGACAAATTGATGCCGAACTGAATCGCATCGTTCAGGAAGCGGTTGACCGGAAAATTGACCTTGTAGAAATTATTCCGGGCAAAGGCAGTGGACAACTCAAGAAAAAAGTTCTGCGCTTTTTGAATCAATCGCACATTCGCCAACTGTACCATCGCGTCGAAAAAGACGACAAGAATTTCGGGCGCATCTTTATCCATTTCAAGCATTGATGTTGGCGACAAATTCCAATGCTTGTGCTACAATGCACGGGCTGAAAAAAATTGGAGAATAAGAAAAAATGTCTCAAGGCACCGTCATCTTTGAAAATATCACCAGCGACGTGTTACGCAACAATCCACTCGGCGACCCGTTTGTGCGTCGCGTGCCGATTTATCTGCCGCCCGGTTACCATGAAAGCGATGCACGTTATCCGGTTGTGTTTGTGCTGGCTGGATTCACCGGGCGTGGTATTACATTTTTCAATGATGCGTTGTGGGAAGAAACGCTCGCGCAACGCATGGATCGCTTGATCGCGCAAGGCGCAGTGCGTCCGATGATTCTCGTCATGCCCGATTGTCTTACGCGACTCGGCGGCAGTCAGTACGTCAATTCGCCGGCCGTCGGTCAGTACGAAGATCACGTTGTGCAAGAATTGGTCGCGTTCACCGATCAAAAATATCGCACCATCGCCAATCGCAATGCGCGCGCGGTGGTCGGCAAAAGTTCCGGCGGGTACGGCGCGTTGATGCTCGGCATGCGCCACGCCGATGTGTTTGGTTTGCTAGCCAGTCACAGCGGCGACACGTATTTCGAGTACTGTTACAAATCCGATTTTGTCGGCGCATTGCGCGGCTTGAAGCGGCACGGCGGCGTCGAAAAATTTTTGGCGACGATGCAAACGGTTCGTCCGCGTGACCGCGATTTCAACTCGACCTTGAACATGCTCGCGATGGCGGCGTGCTATTCGCCGAATCCCAGCTCGCCCGGCGGTTTCGACTTGCCGTTCGACCTTGACACCGGCGAACTGCGCGATGAGGTGTGGGCGCGCTGGCTCGAATTCGATCCGGTGAATCTTGTGCCCAAGTACGCCGATGCGTTGCGCTCGTTGCGCTTGATCTATCTCGATGCCGGCACGCGCGATGAATTTGCGCTCCAGTACGGCGCGCGCATCTTTTGCAGTCGCTTGAAAAAACACAATATTCCGTTTACGCACCAAGAATTCGACGACGGACATTTTAACATTCAATATCGGTACGATGTGTCGCTCAAAGCAATTAGCAGTTCGATCGTTGGATAGTTGGGTGGTTGGTTAGTCGGATGATTGACTTGCAAGCCAACCCACTATAAAACCAACAAACATGAATCGCAAACCTTTGCTCCCAACCCTTTATGCCCTCGGCATCGGCGCATTCGGCATTGCCGCGCTCGTCGTGCTGACCGATTGGCACGTGCTCGGCACGCATTTCATTCCCCTTGTTTTTTTTGTGGTGCTGTCGCTGTTCCTCAAACGCGCCGGCTTTCACGCCGCGCCCGAAGTAACCCACTCGCTCGTCGGCATCGTTGACCTTGCCGCCGTGTTTATTTTCGGTCCGATCCTGGGTGCCTGGGTCGCGGCGACGAGCGGCTTTGCGTACCTTTTCCTCAACGCGTGGCGACGCGAAAAGCGCACGTTCCTCAGTTTGATCGAGATGCCGGTTTTTAACGCCGGTTTGAAAATCGGCATGGCGTACGCGAGCACGCATGTGTATACGTTGTTCGGCGGCAAGTTTGCGCCGGAAACTTTTACTCTGTTGACCATGCCCGCTGTGTTCGGCGCATCACTCACCTGGTTTGTGATTGATCACCTGGGTTGGGCGACGTTGGAATTTTGGCGCGGCGGACAGACTGCCGTGATCAATTTTTTCCGCACGGTTCTGCGCTATTCCTTGCTCGTCGAACTATTGCCTCTGCCGTTTGCGATTGCGATTGCCGTCGCATACGTGGACGCGAGCACCGAATTGTTTTTGTTCATGGCGGCAGGTTTGGTCGGCACGGCGATGATGGTGCAACGCTACGCCGACACGAGCGCGCGCCTCGAACGGCGTTCCAGCGATCTTGCCGTGTTGAATCAATTTGGGTTGGCGCTCTCCGAAGCCGGCTTTGAGGCGGAACGCGTGATTGATTTGTTGTTCGAACACACGCAACGCATTGCGCGCGCCGATTTGTACCGCGTCGAATTATTTGAGCGTGAAACGCGCGCGCTCCTCGCCCTCGAAGCCAACGCGCAAACCAGCACGCATCCGTACACCGTGCTAGAGCGCGCGCCATTGCATAATTATTTTTTCGCGCATCGCGAAGCCGTTCGCATCAACGACCTGAGCGCCACTCCGTTGCCGTTTCAACTCGAACTGCCCGAACTGGGCGGCTTGGTTGCGCACAGTGCGTTGATCGTGCCAATGTTCGCAAGTGATGATTTGATTGGTGCGATGGCGTTACTGAGTACGCGCCCGCACGCGTTCTTTGCGATTCAAGCGCGCAATTTGTTCTCGATGGGCGCGCAAGCCGCGGTCGCGATTCAAAACGCGCGGCTCTATGCGAGCGAGCGTAAACGCGCGGGACAACTCGCGACGGTCAGCGAAGTCAGTCGTCAGGTCGCCTCGTTCCTCGACCTGGATGAACTTTTGCTCAAGATGGTCGCGCTTGTGCGTGAACGCTTTGGATACACGCACGTCCACATTTTCACAGTGGATCGCGATGCGGGTTATGTGATGTTTCGCGCGAGCACGCATCCGCGTGGCATCGAGTGGCGCGAGCACAGCATCGGCTATCGCATTGGCTTGGAAGGACTCGTGGGCTGGGTCGCGGCGACGGGCAAGCCGCTTGTGGTGAACGATGTGAGCAAGGAGCCGCGCTTTGCGCCGTATCCCGATAAAGCGGCGGACGAAACGAAATCGGAAATCGTCGTGCCGATGACGGTTGGCAACGATGTGACCGGTGTGCTCGATGTCGAGAGCAATCAGCTCAACGCATTCGACGACGAAGATTTATTCATCCTCAAAACGCTCGCGGCGCAACTTGCCGTCGCGGTCGAAGATGCGCGACTCTACAACTCGCAACGCGAGGAAGCGTACTATCTCAACGTGTTGCTCCAGGTTTCGCAAAATCTTTCCGCGATCACCGACCTGGATGAAGGGCTGGAGACAATCGTTCGCATCACGCCGCTCCTGGTTGGCGTCGAGCGATGCGCGATTCTATTGTATCGCGGCGCCGAGCAAAAATTTTTACCGGCAAAAGAGTACGGTCTTACGCCCCAACTGCGCGATGAATTTTTCAAACTCGAATTTCGCACCGATGGCGAGTTTGCGTTCGCGCAATTATTCCGCGAGCACGCGCCGTTGCTGATTCAGGACGCGCCCTCAAGCCCGCTCCTGCCGCGTGATTTGATCGAGACGTTCAGCATTCGTTCGCTGTTGATGGTGCCGCTTTCGACGCGCGGCGAGATGGTCGGTTTGATGATGGTGGACCAGGGCAATCGGGCGACCCAGTTTTCGCAACATGAGATTGACGTGATCATGGGCATTGCGAACCAAGCGGCGGTGACGATTGAGGGCGCGCAGTTGACGCGCGCGGCAGAAGAAAAAAAACGGATGGATTACGAACTGCAACTCGCGCGGCAAATTCAAACCAGCTTTCTGCCCGAATCGTGTCCTGTGTTGCCGGGTTACGAAATTTGTTCGCTCTGGCAAACTGCGCGCGAGGTCAGCGGCGACTTTTACGATTTTGTGGAAATGCAGGGTGGGCGGCTCGCGATTACGATTGCCGATGTGTCGGACAAGGGGATGGCGGCGGCGATGTTCATGGCGCTCTCGCGCACGATTCTGCGGACGATGACGATTGGCAAGCCGTCTGTGCGCGATGCGGTCGAGCGCGCGAACGATGTGATTATCGCGGATGCGCGGTCGGATATGTTCGTCACCGTGTTTCAAGCGCAACTCGATCCGCACGAGCACACGTTTACGTACGTGAACGCCGGACACAATGCGCCGTTCCTGTATCGCGCCGCGAAACAAGAATTGACTACACTCAAGGGACATGGCATTGCGCTCGGCGTGTTCCCGGATATTACGCTCGAAGAATACACGAACCATCTTGCGCCGAATGATATCTTGCTGATGTACACGGATGGTGTGACGGATGCGATCAATGCGCGTGAGGAAGAGTTTGGCGCCGAACGTCTCGCCGACCTGGTCGTGGCGAACGCGCACATGAATCCAGACCAACTTATTGAAGAAATCAAGCGCGCGCTCGCCGACTTTGCCGGCGAGGGTGTGCATTTTGATGATGTGACGATGGTGGTCATCAAGCGCGTGGCGCAATGACAATCAACGGATTACCAATTTCCAATGCAAAAAAATAACCCGTCTAGGTCTGCCGACCTGACGGGTTTTCGTTTGCAAATTTCTCTACGCCGGTTTGAATCCACCGTTGCGATTGCGACTGATTGCCATTGCTCCAGGATTCAATGTTTCGCTTGCGTCCAGTCGCTGGTTCAACCATGCATCGAGTTGCTCTGCCGCGACGGCAACAAATTCTTCGAGCACATCCGTGACTTTCCAGCCGATGTGTGGCGTGAGGATGACGTTCGGCAACGTTCGCAAAGGACTGGACGCCGGGAGCGGTTCGACCGCAAACACATCCAAGCCCGCGCCCCCCAATCTTTTTTCACGCAACGCATCAATCAGCGCGGCTTCATCTACAATGTCGCCACGCGACGTGTTGATCAAGAACGCGCCGGGTTTCATTTTGCCGATGCGTTCACGATTCAGCAATCCGCGTGACTCGTCGGTCAAGCGCAAGTGAATCGAAACAATGTCTGATTCAGCCAGCAATTGATCCAGCGGCACACGCTCGACACCGGATTCATCTTTCGCGTATGTGCCGGTGCGATTCCACACGATGACCCGCATCCCGAATGCTTGCGCGAGCCGCGCGACGGGACGTCCATGCCGACCGTAACCCAGGATGCCCAGTGTGCGCCCGGCAAGCGAACCACCCATCGCAGAGGGCCAACTGCCTTGCGCCATTTCTGTCGTCAACGGATAGATTTGCCGGACAAGACCCAGCATGAATCCTAACGCGAGTTCAGGCACGACAACGGCAGGCTTCGTCGTGCGGCGACCGAGCGCGATGACAATGCCGCGTTGGGTTGCCGCGTTCTGATCAACGTGGTAGGCATGTCCACCGGTTTGGAGCACGAGTTCGAGATTTTCGCAAACGGCAAAGAAGCGTTCATCAAGTTTGGTTCGTTCGCGAAGCGCGAGGATGACCTGGTATTCTCTCAGTTGCTCAAAATTATTTGCGCCAATTGGCTGATCAAAAACCGTAACATCGGCGAGCTGACGCAGGCGATTCATTGCCGGCGCTTGTGCTAGTTTGCCTTCGTAATCATCGAGCACGAGAAGTTTAAGCGGACTCATCTTGCTCCTCAACCAATCTCACATTCCGATGTATTTGGCGTACACGCCCCGTGCGACGGTTGGATCATCTGTGCCCTTGATGATGGCGCGCGCGTCTGGGAAAATTGACAATTGGTAATTTTCAATGGTCAATTGAAGCATGTATTCATTCAACGTGATGGCGCCGACAGCGGACCATTGCTCCGCCAAGCGTTTTAGGTCAACCGCGTGTCCCTTGCCCGGATTCACTTGCACCGAGTTGCGTCCGCACAACGATGCTGTCGTCGTGCCGCCGCGCTCGCCTTCGAGATACTCGAAATTATTCTGCCCGCAACACACGCAATTTGGATTGCGCTCGATGGCGAACGACTCGAACGAATTGTCCCAGAGGTCAATGTTGATGATGCCAGCGTTGCGTGTGCCGACACCCGCGATGCACTTGATCGCTTCCGCGCTGGCGATGGACGCCATCACATTGACGATGGGACCCAGGACGCCGGCGGTGTCGCATGTGGGCAGAGTGCCGGGCGCAGGTTCTTTGTTAAAGATGCAACGCAAGCACGCGGTCTCGTGTGGCACGATGGTTGTCGTCATGCCGTAACTCGACACCGCGCCGGCGTACACCCAGGGCACGTTGTGTTTGACGCACGCATCGTTGATGAGAAAGCGTGTTTCAAAATTATCTGTGCCGTCCATCACGAGCGTTGCGCCGCGCACAAAATCCTCGATGTTTTCGGCATTCACATCGGCGACGATTCCTTCGATCTGGATTGTCGAGTTGACGCGGCGCAATTTCTCGGCAGTCGCAATCGCTTTCGGCGTGCCGTTTTTCACATCGTCCTCGTCGAACAAAACTTGGCGTTGCAAATTGTTCAGTTCGACGAAATCGCGATCCACAATCACGAGCGAACCAATGCCGGCGCGCGCGAGCGTGTTCGCCATCACGCTCCCGTTCGCGCCACAGCCAATGATGGCAACACGCGCGGCAAGCAGTTTGGCTTGTCCCGCTTTGCCGAGCGGCGCAAAAATCGTTTGGCGAATATAGCGGTCTAGAGTATTCATCGCCGTTGATTATAACGTGTTTCAAAGCGCAAATCAATTTTGGGTGGCTTGCTCAGGTGTGCTATAATGACATTGAAATTTCCCTCATCTCTTTAACGGAGTTTTGTCAATGCCGACCTTGCTCCTCAAACACGCCGACGTCGTTTTGACGATGGATGCAACGCGCCGCGAGATTCGCGATGGCGCGTTATTTGTGCGCGATAATCACATCGAACAAATTGGCGCGACGAATGAACTGCC
>CAZPIR010000072.1:0-4135 GCA_964586085.1 uncultured Anaerolineaceae bacterium
CGGCGATTTATCGATCGCAACGTGATCGTCGCCCGGTTCGATTTCCGCTCGACGCGCAAGTAGGCTCGGAACAATATGATGGTCGCTTGACCCCGCTAGCACGATAAAGTATGAGTCAGGATTTTCATGCGGCGCAGGAACGTTATCAGCGCGCACGTTGGCAAGCGATTCGTGCGGATTGGCTGGCGCGTTTGACCGGCAAGGATGATCAGTTATTACCGTATCAAGCCGTTGCCGATGTCCTAAAATCTTTTCAGCATCGCCAGATCACCGAATTACGCTCGATTCCGCTCTCCAAGATCGTGGGGAGTGTCGAACGCTATCGTGATTTTACACGCGGCTTCCTTCCGCGGGATTCGGTCGCCGCCGCCCGGTGGGTCCGCGTTGATATGGCAATGAATAGCCACGTGGGTGTGCCACCGATTGAGGTATACCAGATCGGCGATGTATATTTTGTGTCCGATGGTAACCACCGGGTCTCAGTCGCACGGGTGAACGGGTTCACAGAGATTGATGCGTATGTAACTCTAGTGCCCGGCGTTAATCTCACCGATGACGACAGTCTTGAAGAGGCGATCATTAGGGTAGAGTGCGCGCATTTCCTGGCCCAGACCCGGCTCGCTGAACAGTGCGAAGATCTGGATATCCAGGTCACCCAGACTGGCGGGTACCCGCGTTTGCTTGAACATATCTACACGCATCGCTACTTTATGCAAATGCAACGTGCCGAGCGTGGACCATCTCAAGAAAACTCCATCCGCTTTCCCGATGCGGCCCGCGATTGGTACGATACAGTTTATCTCCCGATCATAGTTGCCGTGAGAACCAGTGGGCTGGTCGAGCGTTTTCCGGGTCGCACGGCGACAGACTTGTACGTCTGGGTTTCTGCGCGAATTCTCGAACTGAGTGAACAACATGGTAAAACCATTACCCCGCTGGAGGCAGCTCAAGAACTAGCCGACCAAGCCCCCACACCATTCTATCAGACGATGAAAAATTTGGTGGACCGCTTGAGTGAGTTCGCGCACAAGTTTTCTAACAACGAACGATGATAAGCATAATCAAAAATCAGGAGATCGAGAAATGACAACGCTTGAACAAATCAAACAGAATGTGATTGATGGGAACGCGGCTGGAACGTTGGCGATGGTCCAACAGGCTATCAGTGAGAATGTTCCAGCCGAGCAGATTCTGAACGAGGGATTGATTGCCGCGATGCAAGAAGTCGGTCGGCAATTCGAGTGCGGCGAGTTCTATGTGCCCGAAATGCTCATCGCCGCGCGTGCGATGAAGGGTGCTCTCGAAATCTTACGTCCGGCATTGGTCGCAGCGAATGTCAAGGCAATTGGTAAGATTGTGATCGGTACTGTTCAGGGAGATTTGCACGATATCGGCAAGAATCTGGTTGCGATGATGCTTGAGGGTGCTGGGTTTGAGGTGATTGACCTGGGTGTAGATGTGTCGCCAGAGAAATTTGTTAATGCGGTTAAGATGCATCAACCCAATGTGGTGGGATGTTCGGCTCTGTTGACTACGACGATGCCCAAAATGAAAGCGACCATAGATGCCTTGAATGCGGCAGGATTGCGCAGTAGCGTTAAGGTGATGGTTGGTGGAGCGCCGGTTACCGCCAAATTTGCAAACGACATTGGTGCTGATGCGTTTGCGCCAGATGCCTCGTCTGCGGCGACAACGGCCAAGACGTTGCTGAACTAACCCAGCTATGCGTCTCAAATGTTTAGGGTGTGAAGTTTTGGCGCGGATGATCTACGTCTGCGCCGCTCAGTCCCCGCATATCGTGGATGTTGAGCTATTGCGCCAAGGTTTGCACGACACCCCCGCTGATTTGCGCACCAAACTGCAGGCGCAAATTGATGCAATGGTCGGTCAAGGGTACGATGCTATTGTTCTCGGGTACGGCTTGTGTGGCAAGGCAACCGAGGGACTCATCGCCCGCGATGTGCCGCTGGTCGTTCCACGCGCCCATGATTGCATCACGCTCTTTCTGGGTAGCCGCGAGCGCTACCAGCACGAATTTGAGCAAAACTCGGGAACGTATTGGTTTGCCCACGATTATGTCGAGCGCGGCAAACGCAATGGGTCGAATTTAGCAATGGGGTCGGCAGGTCCCCAAACGGATACGCAAGTGTTGTACGAGCAGTACGTTGCCAAGTATGGCAAAGATAATGCGGACTATTTGATGGAAATGATGGGCGAATGGTCCAAGCACTATAACCGTGCCGTGTTCGTTGACATGGGAGTGGGCGACGCGTCTGTGGCAGAACGTGCGGCGCGCGAGAATTCGGAACGTCGCGGCTGGGCATTTGAACGCATGGCGGGTGATCTTGTGCTCATCCGCCGATTGCTGAATGGCGAATGGGCAAACGATTTTTTGGTTCTCCAGCCCGGCGAAGCAGTTGCCCTCAGTTACGATGAACAGGTCATTTGCAAAACGTAGAGGAAGCTATGAAAACCCAACTTGCATCAAAAAACAAACAAATAACAATCAGCCCTGACGATCCGTTTATTATCATCGGCGAACGGATCAATCCAACCCGGCGCAAATCACTGCTTGAATCATTAGCCGTTGGCAAATTCGATGTCGCATTGGACGACGCGCGCAAACAGATCGCGGCGGGTGCACACGTGCTCGATGTGAATGCCGGAGTACCCGGGGCGGATGAACCCACACTCCTCGCCAACTTGACGCGCGCGATAACGCAGGAGTTTGATGTTCCCCTGTGTTTCGATAGCGCAAATCCTATCGCACTCGAAGCTGCGCTTGCGAGCTATGAAGGCAAGGCACTGATCAACTCGACGACAGGCGAAGGCAAGATGCTCGATATCGTGCTACCACTCGCCGCGAAATATCATGCGGCCGTGATTGGTGTGATCACAGATGAGCAGGGTATCCCAGCCACACCTGAAGCGCGACTAGGTGTTGCGCGCAAGATTGTTCAGCGCGCGGCGGACTATGGCGTTCCCGCCGAAGACATTGTGATTGACTGTTTGGCGCTCACAGTTAGTGCTGATTCGAATGCAGGGCGGGTAACACTAGACACGATGCGCTTGGTTCAGCAAGAACTGAATTTGAATCTTTCACTGGGTGCGAGCAATGTAAGTTTTGGCTTACCTGATCGCAAGACGATCAATACCGCCTACCTGGCTCTTGGCATCGCACGAGGTCTCACGGCTGCCATCACCGACCCCACTGTGCCTGAACTTGCAACGATGATTCGCGCGTGTGATTTGTTAATGGGGCACGACGAGTACGCAATGCGTTGGATTAAAGCGTTTCGCACGGCGCAAAAAGCGATGACCACGAACGCATAATGCTCACACTTGTGCTGACATACGGTACTGTAACCAGAGCACTGGATGGCACATGAACGCTTGCGGTAGCGTTCATCGTGCTTGATCTCCTCCCCTATACGTCAAGCCCGTCGCGTGCAATTCTCGCGGCGGGCTTGATGCTATTGCCATTCTAAAACCTGATCCAACGGAAACATTTCAAACCCAGGTTTCTGTTGGGTGGCCGACATTACATCTTAAGCTCACCCCAATCTTACGCCGTGTCTCGCGCAGTTCACAACTAGCCACTTGACCGGGATCAAGACTCTCCGAAAGACGGTTGAGTCTGAATGATTCTCGGGCTATGATCGTTTCACTCGCATACTTGAGAGGATAGCGGGATCGGCGCGGTCATCTTGGCAGTTGCCGGCGTCGGTTCGATTTTCTTTGCCAGCAATTACCAGGTCATTGCTCCAATCGCCTTTATTCTGGCGTTGCTTATCAGCGCAGGTTGTGCGCTCCGGCTTGGAATGAATGGTGATATAGCGGGATTGCAAGTTTGGTTCGTGGGCGCATTGTTCATTCCATCCTTGGCGTTGGCGCCCGGTGTTTGGTCAGGCAACAATAAATTGTTTGCGGTGCTGTACGTCGTGTGGTGGTATCTGGGTCCGATGAATCACGTAGTCGAACTGGATTTTATCGGAACAACGGGTGCAAGCCCATCGCTGATTTATCTCGTGCTGTCGGTCGTGTTATTCGCAAGCGCCTTTGTTGGACGTAAAAGACAAATCCAGGCATGATGGCGACATGATCATGGCAGGCGATTTTTAATATTTCAAGTGAA